>DATEMT010000023.1:0-6850 GCA_035275445.1 Methyloceanibacter sp.
GGAAAGGTCAGCTTGACCACGTGCTCGGCGTTTTCCTCACGCGCGGGCTCCCTGAGAAGTCCGGCACGCTCTATCCGATCCTGTTGTCGGCGGCGGCGCAGCTCATCTTCCTCGATACGCCGCCGCATGCGGCGATCGATCTCGCCGTGACGCTCGCCCAATACGATCCGAGGGCTTCGCGCTACGCCAAACTCGTCAATGCCGTCTTGCGCCGGGTCGCCGGCGAAGGCAAAGCGATCGCAGCCGGGCTCGACGCAGCGCGGGTCAACACGCCCGACTGGCTGTGGTCGCGGTGGACAAGCTATTGGGGCGAGGAGCGCGCGCGAAGAATCGCCGAAATGCATCTCGACGAGCCGCCACTCGATCTCACCGTCAAGAGCGAGCCGGTGCTGTGGGCGGAGAGGCTTTCGGGCCGCGTGCTCCCGGGCGGCAGCGTGCGGCTGTTGCCCAAGGGCCGCATCGACGCGCTTCCCGGCTTCGAGGACGGCGCATGGTGGGTACAGGACGTTGCCGCCTCGCTGCCGGCGCGCCTTCTCGGCGAGGTGCGCGGCAAGCGCGTCGCCGATCTTTGCGCGGCACCCGGCGGCAAGACGGCGGAGCTTGCGCTCGCGGGCGCCTCGGTCGTCGCGGTCGACAGTTCGAAAACGAGGCTCGCGATGCTCGGCGACAATCTCAAGCGGCTCGGGCTCGACGCCGAGACGGTCAAGGCCGACGCCGCGACTTGGCAGCCGGACGAGAGCTTCGATGCGGTCCTGCTCGATGCGCCCTGCTCCTCCACCGGCACGATCCGCCGCCACCCCGACATCCCCTACGTCAAGTCGGCCGAAGACATCGCCGCGCTTGCCCCCCTCCAGGCGCGGCTCCTCGACAACGCGGCCAGGCTCGTCAAGCCGGGGGGACGCCTCGTCTATTCGACCTGCTCGCTCGAGCCCGAGGAAGGCGAAGCGCAAGTCGCTTCGCTCCTGGTGCGGAACCCCGCCATGACCCTTCAACCTATTGAAGAAGCGGAGCTTTTCTGTCAGACAGCGTGGCTCGAACCCTCGGGCTGCCTGAGGACGTTCCCCTACGACCTCACGCTCGAAGCGCCCGAATGGAGCGGAACGGACGGTTTCTTTGCCGCGCGCCTCGTCAAAGCCGCTTAGTGGCAACGAAACAAGCGTATCGGGCTTGATCGGAACGCGTCCACGCCCGAATATGCCCCCCTCAGGATGCACGGGGAGGCTGCGCGCTCAAATCGTCGCGCGCGGCTGCAGCTTGGAGACAAGGCAGCATGGCGGCTGACTCACAGCCTTTCGAGCGCGGCAAGGGCGGACCGGGCCCGCGTCCGAGCGGGCCGGGCGCATTCCGGCGCTTCATGCTGGCGAGCATGGCGAGCGTCACCTATCCCGGCACCAAGGCCGAGCAGCTTTTGCTTGCGCCCCAGGAACTCCGAACCGCCGATCCGAGCTTCGCGACCGAACTCTATAACGGCCATCTCGGGCTTGCCGGTCGGCTGGCCGAGGTCGAGGCGGTCTCGCCGTTCGACATCACGCCGCCGTCGGAGGCTTGGGCGCGCGAGCTCTACGGCTTCGGCTGGCTCAGGCATCTCCGCGCCACCAATTCGGAACTGTCGCGCGAGCAGGCGAAGGTGCTGGTTCAGGATTTCATCGCACTCAAACGATCCGTTCACAGCCTCGCCTGGCAGCCGGAGATCGTCGGGCGGCGCGTCATCTCGTGGCTTTCCAACTCCGTGCTCGTGCTCGACACCAGCGATCCCGAGGGCTACGAGGCATTCCTCAGGTCACTCACCTCTCACCTGCGCTATCTCTCGGCAAGCTATCGCGACGCGCCCGACGGCGTGCCACGGCTCGTGGCGCTGATGGCGCTGATCTATGCCGGGCTGTGCATCGCCGAGCAGCAGGCGGTGGTCGATCGCTACTCGCGCCCGTTCGGCAAGGAGCTTTCCCGGCAGATCCTCGCCGACGGCGGACATATCTCGCGCAACCCGGATGCGCTGGTCGAACTCCTGCTCGACCTCCTGCCGCTCCGGCAGTGTTTCGTCGCGCGCGACCGGCCGCCGCCGAAAGAACTGACCGACGCGATCGACCGCATCATGCCGATGCTGCGCTTCTTCCGCACCGGCGACGGCACGCTCGCCCGCTTCAACGGCGCGGGACCGACCGCGACCGACGCGCTCGCCACCGTGATGGCCTATGACGATGTGGAAGGCGCCCCAGTCAGGACCGCGGCGAACTCCGGCTATGTCCGGCTCGCGTGCGGACCGACCACGCTCGTCTGCGACATCGGGCCGGTGCCCGCGCCCTCCCTCAGCACCGGCGCCCATGCCGGCTTTCTCTCCTTCGAGATGAGCTCCGCCAATTGTCCGATCATCGTCAATTGCGGAGCGCCCGCGCCCCACCATGAGGCGTGGCGCCCCTACGCCCGTTCGACCGCGGCGCATTCGACGCTCACCTTCGAGGACTCGTTGTCGGCCGGGTTCGCTGCGACCAACGCCAACGGCAGCGTGAACGTGGGCGACGCAGCCCTCACCGGCCCGGTCAACGCGCAGGCCACCTTCGCCGATCAGGGCGACAACTACCGCATCAAGGGTTCGCATGACGGTTATGTCGCCGATTTCGGCGTGAGCCACGCGCGCCAGATTCTCGTCGCGCCGAACGGGCTCCTCATCTCGAGCGAAGACAAGCTGTCGGCGCCGGTCGGGCTGAAGAGCCCCGAGGGCGACCTGATCGCCGGCGCTTACGCCATCCGCTTCCACCTGCACCCGAGCGTGCGCGCGAACCTCGGCAGCGACGGGCAGAGCGCGGTGCTGACGCTCAAGAACGGCGAGACGTGGAAGATCAGTTCGAACGCGCCCGAGACCAAGATCGAAGAGAGCTTCTTCCTCGCCGATGCGCGCGGGCCGCAAGCAACCTCGCAAGTCGTGCTCGCGGGCTTCATGGGCGAAGCGAGCGAAGCCCGGATCGTGTGGAACATCGAACGCACGAGCAGCGGAGACGGAGGCCAAAAGGCCGATAAAGACGCCGCGCCCGCGGCGGCATAAACCGCATGGAACAGCGAAAGATTGCCCGTGCGCTGCTGTCGGTCAGCGACAAGACCGGTCTTGCCGATTTCGCCCGCGCGCTGAGCAAACAGGGCGTCGCGATCGTCTCGACAGGCGGTACGGCGAAGGCCTTGCGCGAGGCGGGGATCGCCGTCACCGAAATCGCCGAGATCACCGAGAGCCCCGAAATGCTGGACGGGCGGGTCAAGACGCTGCATCCGCGCATCCACGGCGGCTTGCTCGCGGTGCGCGGCAACGCGAGCCACGAGCGCGCACTCGCCGAGCACGCGATCCCGGCGATCGACCTGCTCGCGGTCACGCTCTATCCGTTCGAGAAGACCGTCGCTGACGGCGCCGATTTCGCTTCATGCGTCGAGAATATCGACATCGGCGGTCCGGCGCTGATCCGCGCCGCGGCGAAGAACCATGACAGCGTCACCGTCGTCGTCGAGCCGGGCGATTATGCGCGCGTGCTGGCCGAAATGGCCGAGAATGGCGGCGCGACGACGCTTGGCTTACGCCGCGCGCTCGCGGCAAAGGCGTTCGCGCGCACCGCCGCTTACGACGCCGCGATCTCGGCATGGTTCGCGAAGGAACTCGGCGAGCGGACCCCTGTTTCACGCGTGCTCGCCGGCCAGCTCGCTGAGGCGCTCCGCTACGGCGAGAACCCGCATCAATGGGCCGCGTTCTACCGCACAAGCGAGCGGCGCTCCGGCGTCGCGACGGCCACGCAAGTCCAGGGCAAAGACCTATCCTACAACAACCTCAACGACACCGACGCGGCCTACGAGCTCGTGGCGGAGTTCGATCCGGGGACTTCCGCCGCAATCGCCATCGTCAAGCACGCCAATCCTTGCGGGGTCGCGACCGCCAAGACGCTGCGTGAGGCCTATGCCAAGGCGCTCGCCTGCGATCCGGTCAGCGCCTTCGGTGGGATCGTCGCGCTCAACCGCGCACTCGATGCCGAAGCCGCGCAAGACATCGTGAAAATCTTCACCGAGGTCATCATCGCGCCTGACGCGAGCGCCGAGGCGCGCACGATCATCGCCGAGAAGAAGAACTTACGGCTTCTTCTCGCCGGCGGCCTGCCCGATCCGAAGGCAGACGGGCTTTCGTTCCGATCGCTCGCAGGCGGTTTCCTGGTGCAGTCGCGCGACAACGGCGTCATTGGCGATAGCGGACTGAAGGTCGTGACCAAGCGGCAGCCGAGCAAGGCGGAGCTTGCCGACCTCCTCTTCGCCTTCACCGTGGCAAAGCACGTCAAGTCGAACGCGATCGTCTATGCCAAGGACGGCGCCACGGTCGGCATCGGCGCCGGCCAGATGTCACGCGTCGATGCGGCGCGGATGGCGGCGTGGAAGGCGGGCGAGGCGGCGGCCGCACAAGGGCTCGGCAAGAGCCTGACCGTCGGCTCGGTCGCGGCCTCGGATGCGTTCTTTCCCTTCGCCGACGGTATCAAGGCGATCGCCGAAGCCGGCGCCACCGCCATCATCCAGCCCGGCGGGTCGATGCGCGACGACGAGGTGATCGCCGCCGCCGACGCGGCCGGCCTCGCCATGGTCGTCACCGGCATGCGCCACTTCCGGCATTAGTTGAGCTCGCTCGCCGCGACCGTCATGCCCGCGAAGGCGGGCATCCAGTCGTCACCGCCCTCGCGATCGTTGGGGTTACTGGATCGCCCGGTCGAGCCGGGCGATGACATTTGAAGGGAGCGGGCCTACTTCGCTCTCACTTTGAGCAGGAGCAGCAGGCCGCCGACGAGGAAGATCAGGCTCGAGGCGATGCCGAGCCGCTGGCTGCCGCTCGCGTGGGTGACGGCGCCGATGAGGAGCGGCGCGGCAAACGCGGTGATCTTGCCCGAGAAGGAGAAGAAGCCGAAGAACTCGGTGGTCTTGCCGGGCGGACAGAGACGCGCGAGCAGCGTGCGGCTCGACGACTGAATCGGCCCCGAGGCGACCCCGACCAGCATGGCGAAGACGAGGTAGACCTGCTCGCCGGCGGACGAGAACGGCGCGCTGCCCGGAATCTTGGGCTCGACCGGAACCACGAACAGGACGTGGCCGGCATCGACCGACAAGACGCCGATCGCGCCAACGATGAACACAAGCAGTGTGAGCACGATCACGGTCTTGGAGCCTCTCCTATCGTCGAGCGGTCCGCCGAGCGCGGCGCCGACCGTTCCGGCGAGAACGAGGATGATGCCGAACAGGCCGAGCTCGGTCGCGCCCCAGCCGAATACGGTCGCGGCATAGATGCCGCCGAACGCGAACACGGCGCCTAACCCGTCGGCGTAGAGCATGCGCGCGAGCAGGAACAGCGCGACTTGCCCGTGATCGCGCACGAGTTCCTTCACCGAACGCACAAGCTGGCCGATTGTCGCGCTGACCGGGCGCGTCGCGAGCGGTGTGACGGGCACATCCGGGGTAAAGAGAAAGAGTGGCAGCACGAACACGAGATACCACAGCGCCGAGAACGGTCCGACGAGACGGTCGCCCTCGCGCGTTGCCGGATCGACCGGCACGAGCGGCTGAAGGCCGAGCACCGTCTTGCCGGTCGAAGGGTCGGCCACGAGAAGTCCCGCGACGATGACCAAGCTGACGAGGCCGCCGACATAGCCCGTGGCCCAGCCCATGCCCGAAAGCGTGCCGAGCTTCCTGCCCGAGACGAGCGAGGTCATCATCGCGTTGTTGAAGACGGTGGCGAGCTCGGCGCCGACGATGGCGAGCCCAAAGGCGATGAGCACGAGCGGGGCAAGATCGGTGCGGCCGGGCGCGGCAAACCAAAGACCGCACATGCCGACAACCAGCAGCACGGAGAAGCCGGCGATCCACGGCTTGCGCTTCTGGCCGGCATCGGCGATCGCACCGAGCACGGGCGCGAGCGCGGCCGCGATCAGCTCGGCGATGCCGGTCGCATAGGCCCACAAGCTCGCGCCGCGCGCGGGGTCGGCCATGAAGCCGTTGACGAAGTAAGGCGCGAACAGGAAGGTGACGACGAGCGTGTAGAAGGGCTGCGTCGCCCAATCGAACATCACCCAACCGAACAGCGCGCGCTTTCCCGGCGGCGCGGCAGCGCCGCCCGCCCGCTCACGGCCGTCCGTAGGCATCGAGCACGATCAGATGATTGGGAAGCTCGTTGCTGGGCGCGCGGCCCGGCGGGAAGTGCCGCGCGAGCATCTTGCCGCAACGTTCGATGGCGCGAAGGAAACCGTCGGTCGTGGTGCCGCGCGCAAGATGATTGGTGAGCTCGCCGACCACATCCTCCCAGGCCGAAGGCGGCACTTTGCGGTAAATGTTCTCGTCGGCGATGACCTCGGCGTAGCGCTCGACGAACGAGACGTAGATGAGCACGCCGGTGCGGCCTTTGGTGGTGTGAATGCTCTGTACGAGGAACTGCTCGACGGCGCGCTGATGAGCGCGGGCGCGCTTCACCGCGGGCGGCACCAGCCAATGACGAATGCTATCGAGCTGGAACAGCACGAGAAAGAGCAGGAACGCCGCAAGCTGAAGCAGATAGATGTACTGAACCGGCCATTTGGTGGCGAAGATGAGCGGGATCGGCACGGCGAGCGCGAGCAGCGCCGCCCATAGCACCCCGAACGAGCGGTAGCCGTCGGAAGCGATCGCGGCGACGACCACGATCTCGCCGCTCGTCTTCTGCTCGGCCTGCGAGATCGCCGCCGAGATCGCGGCGCGGTCTTCGGGCGCAAAGGGCTGTATTTGCGCGGGTCCTACCATCCCCCCGAGGCCCCGCCCCCGCCGAAACTGCCGCCCCCGCCGGAGAAACCGCCGCCACCGCCGCCACCGCCGC
>DATEMT010000024.1:0-15610 GCA_035275445.1 Methyloceanibacter sp.
GTTGTCGACGTAGCCCGACTCCCAGACATTCTTGCCGTCGGGATCGATGAGGGCGACGTTCACCCAGAGCTGCGGTTGTGCGCCGAGCGAACCGGACGGCAGGTTATGCCCCGTATTGATGTTCTTGATCTTGTAGGAAAACGCGAGCGGCTTGCCGACCTGCGGGGTGCCCTCGACGTAGGGACCCTTGACGTCGCTGCTGTTCTCCATGACCTGTTTGCGCAGCTTGTCGCGCTCGTCGAGCTTGGCGAGGTTCTCCTTGACGATTTCCCTTGCATCTTCCCGGTCGACCGGATCGGCCCAGCGCTTGGGAAAATCGACCTTGATCTTGCCGTCAGCGATCTTGTCTTCGAACGCGGGGGTGCCCCAGCCGGAGCGCCAATCGAACTGTAGCCAATCCTTGACGGTGAAGGCCTGGGCCTTGGTGTTGTGCGGGAAGATGCCGGGATGGGCGATCGAATAGCCCGGGCCGACGAAGCGGTGATTGGCGTGCTTGCGTCCCGGGTTGATCTCCTTGCCGCCCACCACGGCCGAAGGCGCGGTGGCATAGCCCTTCGGCTGGCCGGGCACCTTGCCCATGTGGCAGTCCTGGCAGGTGACGCCCGCCTTGCGCGCCGGGCTGTCGCGATACTGATCCCAGACAATCTCGAGCTTGATGCCAAGATTGACCGCGACCTGGTGGCAACTGACGCAGAACTCGGACTTGGTGATCTGGTCGTTGGTAATCATGCCGGCATGAATGTCGTTGCCGCGCCCGTCGGTGCTGGTTTTGACCGAGTACGTGTCTTTGTTGGCGATGACGTCTTTGATGACGCTCTTCTCGCCGCTGCCGTAAACCGGCTCGTAGATCTTGCCCGGCTCGACCCGGCGCTCGCCATTGACTTTGTTGTAGGCCTCTTTGACCCGGTGGCAGGTGATGCAGCTCACGCCCTCGCGCGAGATCGCGCTACGCGCCCATAGCGGCGTATCGCGCGGCTCGCCGAGCTGGGTGCCGACCTGCTGGTGGCAGCGTACGCAGAAGGTCCCGACCGTACCTTGGGTCATTTCCTGGAATTTCTGCTCGAACTTGTGGAACATCGGCGAGATCGACGCATAGGCATGCTGCGACGACGACCATTCTTCGTAGATTTGCTTGTGACATTGGCCGCATTGCGCCGCTGTAGGATAGAGCGAGAGAGTCTCTTCATCGACCGCGGGGCTCGGAGCGACTTCGTCCTTTGCCGCGTTTGCTTTGGCTCTCTTCTCTTGGTCCGCTTTGACAAGAGCTTCGAGCGCGGCGTGCGGATTGGTTACTGCACCCGCTGCGTCGTTCTGCGCAACAGTATTGTGGCTAGACGCCGCGCATATCAGCACAGCGCACGCGAAGACGCAGCAAAGCTGCGAAATGCCCGATAACTTCACCGCCTCCCCCTTTATGTTTTTTAGGGCGGTACTTGATCGAGTTCCCTACGCGCAAAAGCGCTCGACCGTTGTGCAGCGTCTTATCACCGCGAATTGGCGGCTTGCTGTCGGAACCGAGGCAATTTCAGGTCGTGTGTGAATCTCGGTTGAATTTCGCATCGACGCCGTGCGCGAAGACGCGACGCGGGAACGAAGCTGCGCGCCGCCGTCGCGCGCGATGAACGTTGTCGTCCAGTTCGGCGCCGGCGATGAGCGGCAGCCAGGGGTTGGCGGTTCTGTTCGGCGCGTCGACGAACGTTTCATCGAGATCGAACTGCGCGTGGAGAGCCGGATTGGACTCTCGCGCAGAACCGCAAAATGTGTCCGCCGCTTACCGCCGGTGACCATCAAACGGTCATTGTCTGACCAAGATGCTGACGGACGATAAAATAAATCGGCGGCTCAACCGCCGAACGAAGAGGGACGCAGTTTCAAATTCAGAGCGCTTGGTTGCCGAGCATTGTAGGCTCCGGCGACCTCGGATCATTTGTGCGACCTGTGGACGGAAATCCTGAAGTCTTCCGCAATCGGATAATGGCAGGACGTCACCAAGTTATCATCGACGGCAATCGCTTTCTGGCGCGCCACGGCGAGTTGCTGCTGGACGCGGCGCTCAGCAACGGCATCGATCTGCCCTATGATTGCCGCGCCGGCCACTGCGGCACCTGTTGCGTGCGGCTCATATCCGGCGAAGTGCGCGGCGGCGAGGGCGCCGAGCCGGACATCGTTCATGCCTGTCAGTGCCGGATCGTCGGCGATGCGGTGATCGAACGGGGCGAGCCGTCCGGGGTTCGCACCGTCGAAGGCGTGCTGAGCTCACTGCGCCCGCTGTCGCCCGACGTGATGGAAGTCGGCATCAGCACCGGGCGCGCGCTGCCCCATCGCGCCGGGCAGTATGCGCGCGTGCGCTTCAGTGGCTATCCGAGCCGTCCCTACAGCATGACGCATCCCTTGCGCAGCGATCCGAACAAGGGCTCCGTCTGGTTCCATGTCCGCCGCATGCCGGATGGGCGTGTCAGCGCATCGCTCGGTACGCGCATCGCGCCGGGCCATCGGGTGAAGCTGACCGGACCTTACGGCTCGGCGCATTTCCGCTCCAATCTCGACCGGCTCGTTCTCGTCGCCACCAGCACCGGCTTTGCGCCGATCTGGTCGATCGCCGTCGCCGCGCTACGCGAAAACCCGGAGCGCAAGTTGATGATTATCGCCGGCGGGCGAACCGTCGAGTCGCTCTATATGGGCCCGGCGCTGGCGCGGCTGTCCCACTTTCCCAATGTCCTCGTCGTGGCCTGTTGCAGCACGCCGCAGAGCCTGGCTACGGCGGTGAAGCCGGGCCGGCCGACCGATTATCTGCCGCCCCTGTTGCCGACCGACGTGCTCTACGCCTGCGGTGCGCCGGCGATGGTCGACCAGGTCAAGTCGATCGCGGCGCATGTCGGCGCGGCCTGCTATGCCGATCCGTTCCTGCCAAGCGCCGGCGACACCGTCGAGGAAGGCGTTTTCGCCCGCGCGATGGGCTGGCTTGCCGTGCAGACCAGCTGGCGGATGCGCCGGCTCGCACGCGATCGCTCACGAGCCCAGATCGAGCGGCAGATCGAGGCCTATGGGATGGCTGAGCAGGGGTGAGTCGCCATCGTTCTCCGAGCGCATAGCTTTCGGTCGATCGTTTTCGGGCCCAAAAACCCTCTTCGACCGACCGCGCTCTCGCTCTGCGGCTTGCTGCTGGTCGCCGGCCTTGCCGCTGACGGCGCCGGCGCCTTCGATGCGGCCAAGATCGTCGGTCCAAACGCTTGCGCCGAATGTCACAAACAGGAGGTCGAGGCGTGGAAGGGCACGCATCACTTCAAGACCTTCCGTGAATTGCCGCGCAATCAAGCGGCGGACGAAATCGCCGGCAAGATGGGCGTGCGTCGCGTCAAGTCGGAAAGCCTGTGCCTGAACTGCCATTTCACCGTGCAGGAGAAGGACGACAAGAAAGAACCGGTCGCCGGCATCTCCTGCGAATCCTGCCACGGCGCCGGCAAAGATTGGATCAAGGTCCATAGCGGGTTCAGCGGCAAGAAGGAGAAGACCGAGACCAGGGAAGAGGAGGAGGCGCGTTGGAAGCTGTCCGAATCGAAGGGAATGGTCCGGGTGCACGCGCTCTATCAGCTCGCGAAGACCTGCTACGGCTGCCATGTCGTGCCGGAAGAGGACCTCGTTAACAAAGGCGGTCATCGGGCGGGCAGCGCGTTTGAGCTGGTGTCGTGGTCGCAAGGCGAGGTGCTGCACAACACCTGGTATTCCAAGGGCAAGGCCAACGTGCCGGCGAGCGCCGAGCGCAAGCGGATGCTCTATCTCGTCGGCCTCGGCGTCGAGCTCGAGATGTCGTTGCGCGCTGTCGCAAAGGCGACGGTGAGAAACGTGTACGCCTTCGAGATGGCCAAGCGCGCCGATCGGGCGCGCGAGCAACTCGCCGCCGCCGCGAAAGCCGCGCCGGGCGTGCCGGAAATCGCCAGGCTGGTCGAATGGGGCAATTCGGCCGGACTGAAGCTGAACAACGAGCAGCCTTTGACGATGGCCGCCGACGGGATCGCCAAGCTACTCGAGGACATCAGCGACAAATACGACGGCAGCACGATGGCCGGACTCGATAGCCTCGTTCCCGCACCGGACCAGTTCAAGGGCAAGGCGAGAGCGGCGAGCCCGGTCAATTGATCTCTGCCGGCGCAAAACCCGAGGGCTCGATGGAACAACCACCGCGACTGACGATATCGGGAGGCTGCCGTGAGATCGGTGGGACGGCAGTCTAACGGCTCGATCGGCGGACGGAGTCCGGCCGGCCAGGCGGTTCAGGTCCTTGTGATCGCGGCCATCGCCATCGGCCTGTTCGCGCTCGTCTCGGTCTACGGCAACGGGCTCCGCGACCCGCGCTATCTCGACGGCTGGGTGCTGGCCGCTGGTATCGGCTTGCAGCTCGTCTTCCACACCGCCATGAAGACGGCGCGCCTCGCCAGGCGATCGGCGCTGCGCTTCCGGACGGTCCATATTCTTGTCGGCTATCTGCTGATCGCGGCCTTCCTCTCGCATTCGGATTTCTCGCTGCCGGACACGAGCCTCGAATGGGCGCTGTGGGCGAGCTTCGTGCTGGTGACGCTGAGCGGCATTTTCGGCACGTATCTCGCCTGGTCGCTACAGGCCAAGCGGGGGATCGACGAGCGCGTCGGCTACGATCGCATCCCCGCGCGCCGCGCCGAGCTTGCGCGCGAGGTTCACGCCGTAATCGCCAAGGCCGCGCCGCCCGACGCCACGATCGCGCTGCCGGCGCCGCCCTATCACGCCTGGATCGCCGACCTCTACGCCAACCACTTAAGGGACTTTTTCCAGGGTCAGCGCAATTTCACCGCCCATCTCGTCGGCTCTCGCGGCCCGCTCAAGCGGTTGACCGACGAGATCGACACCCTGTCGAGCTATGTCGATCAGGAGAGCAAGGCGAAGCTCGCCGCGATCAAGACCCTGGTCGAGGAGAAGGACCGCCTCGATTTCGCGCGCGTCTATCTCGGGCTGACCAAGGGCTGGCTGTTCGTGCATGTGCCCGTCACCTACGCCCTGACGGTGCTGGTCGTGGCGCACATCCTCGTCGTCTACGCCTTCGCGTCGGGGGCTTGGTGATGCGGCGACCGAAGGCCGCGACGCCGGCCAATCCGAATTCCCGGCGCGACCGCCTGGCGTCGATGCTGGCGCTCGCGACGGTGATTTGTCTGGCTGCGGCTTTCCTGTTCTCCCGCGACACGCAATTCCTCATGCCGGGGCCGCTCGCGAGCGTTCATGGCGCAATCGAGAATTGCAGCGCCTGCCACACCAAGAGCGGCACCGGCAAGTTGCGCTGGATTCACGGCCTCGTCGCCGGCAATCCGCGCGCCGACAGCAAGGCCTGTCTCACCTGCCACAAAATGCCGAAGACGGCCTTCAACGCCCATAGCGCGTCCAACGCGGTGCTGAAGGAAAGCACGGATCGGTTGAGGAAAATCGCCGCCGCGACGCCTGAGCCGCTAGCGGCCCGGGCGCAGGACAGTGCGTTCCCGACCCATGACGTGGTCGCGAGCGGGCTCGACTGCGCGACCTGCCACCAGGAACATCAGGGCGTCCATTTCAATCTGACCAAGATCGCCAACGAGCGATGCCGCTCCTGCCACGTGGTGAAGTTCGACAGCTTCGACAGCCATCACCCGAAATTCGAGAACTACCCGTTCAAGCGGCGCACGCGGATCGTCTACGATCATGCCGGCCATTTCGACAAGCACTTCCCGGAAGTGGCGGAGAAATACCCGGCGAAGCGCATTCCCGATACGTGCTCGGCCTGCCATGACAGCCGCAGCGACAAGCGCGTCATGGCCGTCGCCCCGTTCGACAAGACCTGCACCGCCTGCCATCTCGACCAGATCGTCGGCAAGGAGCGGGCTAGCGGCCCGAAAGGCATTGCCTTTTTGACGCTGCCCGGCCTCGACGTGAAGGTGCTGAAGGACAAGAATGCCGCGATCGGCGAATGGCCCGAGGCCTCAGAAGCCGAGCTCTCGCCGTTCATGAAAGTGATGATCGGCCGGGACGAGCGGGGCCGCGCCCTGATCAAGGCCGTGGACGGCGTCAACCTCCAGGATCTGAGCGCTGCAAGCGACGATCAGATCAAGGCGGTGACGGCGCTGGTGTGGGAGATCAAGCGGCTGTTCTACGCCTTGATATCGGGAAAAGCGTCGGACGTGCTGGCCGACCTCGATGTCGGAAACGGCGTGAAACTGAGCGCGGGCCTGATCACCGACCTGACCGCGAGCATTCCGCGCGACGTGGTCATCAGCGCGCAACAAGAGTGGCTACCCGATCTCGCCGCGGAAATCGCCAACGGCCCGAAGGCGAGCGCTCCGGAACAAGCGGGTTGGAGCACGGCGATCGAGGAGGCTTCGTCCGAAGAGCCGTCCGATGCGGATGCGCCCGAGGACGACACGAGCGTAGAAGCGCAAGTCGAACAAACCGTCAGCAAAGCCAAGCTCGATCCGCCGGTTTGCACCGCGAGCATTTTTGGTCAGTGCCTGGCGTTCAAGGCACAGAAGGATATAGCCGGAGCCGCCAAGGCCAAGGCGGCCGCCGAAGAAACCGGCGGCAAGACCGACGAAACCGATGACGCCGCAATTGAGAATTCACCCTCCGAGGCGCTAGAGGGCGAGGAAGCCGATCTCCCCGAGGGCTCAGAGGAGGAAAAAGCCGACACCGCTGAGGCGAAGGCGGACGCTCGCTCTGCAAATTCAGCGTCCGACACGCAAGCAACGGCAGAAGATGCCCCGGCGGGTAATACCGGGAACGCGAACGCGAAGCCCGACGACGGCAAGGCAACGCTCTCCGCTGACGAACGCCCTCCGGTCAAGGCGGCGGACCAGACCGACGATCTGCTCGCTCCCACCGAGCAAGAGCGTCGCGCGATCGAAGCCCACAACAAGCACGCAGCGAGCGCAACGCGGGACAAAGAAGCGGCCGGCGACGTCGCGCCGGACTTAAGCGCGGCGGCCGAACTGCAAACCGGCGTTGCCCCCGTGGCCGGCATCGCGAGCGACGTGGATCCGGAGAGCTGGGCCGAATATGGCGGCTGGTACCGGCAGGACTATGCGATCCTCTACCGCCCCACCGGGCACAAGGATAAATTCATCTACTCTTGGCTCACTTTGACCGGTCCCCAAGCGCCGAAGGGGGATACCAGCCCGGCGGCGGCGGTGTTCGATTTCCTCACCCACAAGGACGCCCAAGGGTCATGCACCAAATGCCACAGCGTCGATGACCTCAAAGGCAAAGGGCGCATCGTCAATTTCTCGCCGCCTTCGGCCGAGAGCAAGCAGGGCCGCTTCACCAATTTCATCCACGAACCGCACTTCCAAGCGGTCGGGATCGGCCAGCGCATCGGCATCGTGGAAAATCGCGGCTGCTTGACCTGTCATGTCCTCGCCAAAGCCCCACCCTCCGAAAAGACCTCGCTCTATCTGAAGAGCTACGAGCAGGGCAATCCGCGACACTTCGTGTCGAATTTCGGCGAGGTGAAGAAGGATCTCTGCCAGACCTGTCACAATGTCAGCACGGCGCGCCAGGACTGCCTGCTGTGCCACAAATATCATGTGAACGGTGTGGACACGCCGATCATGAACACGAAAATCCCGTCTCAGTAGCGCGCGACTAGCGCGACTGCTTATCGTCGGGTGGAGGAATCACTTCCTCCTTATGACCGGCATTGGGGTTTGGAACGTCGGTATGGATGCCCTCATCGCCGATCGGAGGCGGCGTGATCACGCCGTCCTTCTGTGCGGGTGGCGCAATCGGCTGCTCGTCGTCGCTGCCAGGAGGGTCCTCCCCTTGAGGAACGGTTTTTTCTCCTTCGCCCGCGAAAGCAGGCGAGACCGCAAAGCCTCGACCGTTGCCGACCATCGGCAGGACGAGAGTCAAGACCAGCACTGCACGGAACCAAAACATCTTCCGCACGTCCTTTCTCTCGGGAAAACCCGTCTCCGCTGACATGGTTCCACCTCGGGCCAAGGGCGCTTCCGGCGGCAAATTCGCTCGCGCGACAATTTTGCTGCTACTCTGGCCTGCCATTCGCGGAGAGGGGAGTTCCGATCGTCAATGAACCGCAAGCCTGATCCTTACGGCCGCGATGCGCGGCGTCCCTACCAGATCCCGCTCAAAGGCTGGCGTCAGGTTGCCGAGCGCGTCTGGATCGAAAGCGGTCGCGACAATCTCTCCATTGTGGCGGCGGGGTGCGCCTTCTTCGCGCTGTTGGCGATTTTCCCGGTGCTTTCGGCGCTGGTTTCCCTTTACGGTCTCACCGCGAATCCCGAGACCGTGGAGCAGCATTTCGGCCTGCTCCGATCCGTGCTTCCCCCGCAAGCGAGCGATGTCGTCATGGCGCAAATCCATCGGATCGCCACGGCATCGAGCGGAAGGCTCGGCTGGAGCCTCGCGGTGAGCTTGGGGATTGCGCTCTGGAGCGGCCTTGCCGGTACCCAGTCGATGATGGCCGCCCTGAATATCGCCTATGAAGAGCCCGAGAGCCGCAGTCTGTTTCGCTACTATTTGAATGCCACGACCTTCACCATCATCGGCATCGTCGGCGGGGTGGTCATGCTTCTCGCCATTCTCTACGTGCCGATCCTGTTTGCCGTCGCCGGGTTTTCGCGCGCTTTCGAGCTCGCCGTCGGGATTGGCCGCTGGCCGTTCCTAGCGCTCTTCGTCCTGGTCCTCCTGTCGCTTCTCTACCGTTATGGTCCTTGCCGCCGTGCCGCCAAGTGGCACTGGGTCAGCGTGGGCTCCGTGTTCGCCACGGTGGCGTGGCTGATCGCTTCGGCCGGCTTTTCCCTCTACGTGTCGCACTTCGCCAATTACGACCGGATCTACGGCTCGCTCGGCGCCGTGGTGATACTGCTGTTCTGGCTCTACATGTCGTATTACATCGTCCTGCTCGGCGCGGAGATTAACGCCGAACTCGAGCTGCAGACGGCGCAGGACACGACCGCGGGCGAGCCGCGTCCGCCCGGCAAGCGCGGCGCTTTTGTCGCCGACCACGTCGCCGGAGGGCCCGACGGCCATAAGCGGCCGGTCAGTCCCGTGACGCGCGACCCGGCGGCGGCGAAGCCCGGCGGCTCGTGACGCGCGGGCCTTGAAGCGCGGGCTCAAAGCCCCAAGTTGCGATATTCAAGTTGCGATATTCATGGCCTTGGGGTTGCGCTAAGGATGAGAGACCGGCGCAGCCCTCGAAAGCTTGGGACCGACATGCAGTTTCAACCGCGCATCTCTATGATCGGCAGCCGAGCGGATACGCGTACCGCGATCCTGCAGGGCCTGCTCATCGCCACGCTCATCATCGGCGCGCTCTATGTCGGGCGCGAGGTGCTTGTCCCGCTCGCTCTTGCCATTCTGTTGAGCTTCGTGCTGACCCGGCCGCTGGTCTTGCTGAGGCGGGTCGGCATACCGCGCATACTCTCCGTCATTGTCGTTGTGACCTGCGCCTTCGCGACCATCTTCGGTCTGGGTTGGCTGGTCTCGCGTGAATTCACCCAGCTTGCGGCCGACCTGCCGACCTATCGCTCTGCGCTCTCCGAGAAGATCAAGGGTCTGCGCGAGAGCGCGCCGACCTCGCCGGTGCTGAAGCGGGCCGGGGATGTTCTGGCCGACCTTCAGAAAGAAATATCCAAGGGCGAAACCCCGCCCGCGCCTAAGGCCGACGTCACCGGCAAGCCCCCCGCCGCTCCGCCCCTCCAGGTCGAAGTCCGCCAGCCCGAGCCGACAGTCTTCGAGCTCTTCCGGCGCATCGCCGGAACGGTGTTGCCGCCGCTTGCGACCGCCGGCATCGTGCTGCTCTTCGTCATTTTCATTCTGGTTCAGCGTGAGGATTTGCGCGACAGGTTCATCAGGCTCCTCGGCTCCTCCGATCTGCAACGCGCCACTACAACGCTCGACGACGCGGCGACGCGCTTGAGCAAATACTTCCTGCGGCAACTCCTCATCAATAGCGGTTTCGGCGCCCTGATCGCCGTTGCGCTATGGGCCATCGGCATTCCAAGCCCGCTGGTGTGGGGCGTGCTCGCCATGCTCATGCGCTTCGTGCCGTTTGTCGGGTCGTATATCGGGGCGATTCCGCCGCTCCTGCTCGCGACCGTGGTCGATCCGGGCTGGTCGACCTTCCTGATGGTACTCGCGCTCTACGTCGTCGGCGAAATGACGATGGGCCAAGTGGTCGAACCGCTCGTGTTCGGGCATGGCACCGGCGTTTCGCCCATCGCCGTGCTGGTCTCGACCGTTTTCTGGACTTGGCTGTGGGGACCGCTGGGATTGCTGCTTGCCATGCCGATGACCGTGTGCCTCGCCGTGCTCGGACGCCATGTCGAGGACTTGCACGTGTTCGAGGTGTTGCTCGGCGACGAGCCGGCGCTGACACCGGATCAGTGCTTCTATCAGCGCGCGCTCTCCGGCGATGCGGCCGAAGCCACCCATCAGGCCGAACTCCATATCAAGGAGCAAAGCTTCGAATCCAGTCTCGAGGAGGTGGCTTTGGCGGGGCTCAAGCTTGCCGAGCGCGATGCGCGACGCGGCCTGCTCGACGCAGAGAAGACGGAGCGTGTCTCCGACACGGTCAAGGAGATGCTCGAGAATCTCGCCGGTTACGAGCCGCGGCGCTGGTTTGCCAGAAATCACCAGAAGGAGAAGGACGAGAAGGCTTCCGGTCTTGCCTCGCTCACGGCCGCCGAGGCCGGAAAGGATGAGAGCGAGACGGCAGCGATCGACCGCGCCACGCTTGCCCCCGGATGGCAGGCGGACGACGCCATCCTTTGCGTCGGCGGACGCACGCCGCTCGACGAGGCCGCGGCCGCCTTGCTCGCCGAGATCTTGAAAAGACGCGGGCTCGGCGCCAAGGCGCCGGCGACGGAAGCAACCTCCGCCGGCCACATCGCCACGCTTGCCGGGACCGAGGCGAAGCTCGTCTGTCTTTGCTATCTCGGCCTTGGCGCCGGAACGGCGCATATCCGCTATCTCGTCCGGCGGCTCCGGCGCATCCTGCCCGAAGGCACGGCGATCCTCGTTGCCTACTTCCCCAATGGCGGCGGCACGGGGTCGGTCAAAGAGATGTTGGCCGCGGCCGAAGCCGATTCCTATGCGGCCTCCTTGAAAGAGGCCGCGGACATCGCGGTCGCCACGGCCAAGGGCGAGGTCAAGGCGAAGGAGTCGGGCGAAGCCGCAGCGCCTTCGACCCCGGACAAGAGCGAGATCAAGAGCAATGCCGTCGCCGCGCCGGTCGCGGAGAAGGCGCTCGCGCCATCCCTCGAGGCGACGGCAGGGAACGCGGAACGAACCCTCGCCGCGCCCGGCGCGCCGAGGCGCGCACCGCGCAAGCCATCGAAACGGGCCAACCCGCTGCCGTGAATTTGAGCGGGAAATCAGTCATTTGCACAAATATTCGGCGCGCCTAGAGCCTGCTCTTGCGTTATGCAAATGCGACGGCGCACGAGGCGGATGCGCGCGTCGCCGAGCCTAAGCGGGCAGTGGAGGGGCGGTGTGAACGAGGTTCCGCGCTTGGAGCCGCGCGTAGGCGCAGCGACCCCCGTGGCGAACTACCTGGTCGAACTCCACGCTCGCGTCGCGGCGCTCACCGGCGGGCGCCCCGCCGACTACATTCCCGAACTCGGCAAGGCCGATCCGTCCCGCTTCGGCATCGCGCTCGCGACCGTTGACGGCACGATCTACGCCGTCGGCGATGCCGACGAGCCCTTCACCATTCAGTCGGTGTCGAAGCCCTTTATGTATGGTTACGCGCTCCAGCGCCATGGCCGCGAAAGCGTGCTGAAAAAAGTCGGGGTCGAGCCCACCGGAGAAGCGTTCAATTCCATCGTGCTCGACGAGGTCGCCAATCGCCCGTTCAACCCCATGGTCAATGCCGGCGCCATCGCCGTGGCCGAGCTGATGGATGGAAGCACGGCGGAAGAACGCCTCGCCAACATGCTCGCGCTGTTCTCGAGCCTTGCCGGACGGCGTCTCGCCATCGATGATGCGGTTTATCGCTCCGAGCACGCCACCGGCCATCGCAATCGCGCCATCGCCTACATGATGCTCAACACGGCGATGCTCGAGCGCGACCCGAACGAGGTGCTCGATCTCTATTTCCGCCAATGCTCGCTCGAGGTCACCGCGCGCGACCTCGCGGTTATGGCCGCCACGCTCGCCAATGACGGGCGAAATCCCATCACCGGAGACATCGTCTACGACGCCCAATGCGTCCGCGACGTGCTCACGGTGATGAATAGCTGCGGCATGTACAACTATGCCGGACAATGGTCTTACGAGGTCGGCATGCCGGCGAAGAGCGGCGTGTCGGGGTGCATTCTCGCCGTCATCCCCGGACAGGTCGGGATCGGAGTCTACTCGCCGCCGATCGATGCGCTCGGCAATAGCGTGCGCGGCATTCGCGTTTGCGAGGAGATCTCCAAGGAGTTCGAGCTGCACGCTTTCAACAACCGCACCAATGTCCACAACGCGATCCGGCGCGAATATCGCGGTGATGCGGTGAGGTCCAATCGCTTGCGCGCGCCGGCCGAGCGGCGTGTGCTGGCGGAAGAGGGCCGCAACGTTGCGGTGCTGGAAATTCAGGGCGCCCTGTTCTTCGGCTCGACCGAGCGGTTTTTGCGCCGGCTCGCCCAACTGGCGGCGGAGACACGCTATGTCGTCGTCGATTTCAAGCGCGTGCATCTCGCCGATACGGCGGCAGCACGGCTGATTGCCCGCGCCGCGCGGGCCATGGCCGGCGGCGCTTGCGAGCTTGCCTTCGCCGCAATTGCCGAAGACGGTCCGCTCGCGTCGCTGCCCGTCGAGCTCAACGAGCAGGAACCGAAGCCTGTGGTTCGCTGCTTCAGGGACGCCGATGCGGCGCTCGAATGGTGCGAGGACCAGCTGCTGGCCGCTTCGGGCGAGAAGGGGACGGACGCCAAGTTCGCGCTGTCGAAACTCGACCTTCTCAAAGGCATGTCGCCGGACGAGTACCGGCTGATCGAGACGCTGGTGAAGCCGCTCGTCTTCGAGAAGGGCGAGGTCATCATCCGCGAGGGCTCGGACGCCAAGCTCTTCTTCGTCGTCGCGCGAGGCACGGTCAGCGTGCAAATCCGGGTGCAGGGTCAGGACGGGCGCAAGCGGCGCATCGCCTCATTGGGGCCGGGGATGAGCTTCGGCGAGATGGCGCTGCTCGACGGCGGCAAGCGCTCGGCCGACATCGTCGCCGAGGAGCGGGTGATCTGCTACGGGCTCGCGGTCGAGCAGCTTCAGGACCTCGCCGCCGAGCACCCCAACATCCTCATCACCATTCTCAGCAATCTGACCCGGGAATTCTCCGAACGCCTCCGTCACGCCAACGAGGAGATCAGCGCACTCGAATAGCCGGGAAGGCGCGTGGGGCGCTTCGTGTCAGGGCCTTGCCGCTTCGAGCTTTCCCGCAAGCGCCGCCTCGAACAGCTTGCGGCTGCCCTCCTTGGTGAGGGGAATGGGATTGCCGCCCGCGGTCGGATCGACCACGGCCATTTCGACGATGGTATCGGTCTTGCCGCCGTCGACTTTCAACCCGCGCAAATCGTTGGGGACGCCGGTCGCCTCGCGTAAGCTGAGCACGGCGTCGAGGAAGCCGTCGAATCCACCTTCGAGCCCGAGATAACCTGCAAGCCGCGTGATCTTCGGCTCGATCGCCGGCCGGTTGAACACGAGCACGTAGGGCATGAACACGCCGTTCGTGGTGCCGTGATGGGTGTGGTAGAGCGCGCCCACAGGATGCGACAGCGCGTGGATCGCGCCGAGCCCCTTCTGGAAGGCGGCGGCGCCCATCGCCGCGGCGCTCATCATATGGGCGCGCGCCTCCAGATCCTTGCCGTTGGCCACCGCCTTCGGCAGGTTCTCGAAGATGAGGCGCATGCCCTCGACCGCGATGCCCTCGGCCATGGGATGGTAGGACGGGGCGCAATAGGCTTCGAGGCAATGCGCGAGCGCATCCATGCCCGTGCCGGCGGTGATCGCGGGCGGCATGCCGACGGTGAGTTCCGGATCGCAGATGACGATGCGCGGCATCATCTTGGGATGAAAGATCACCTTCTTGGTCTGGGTCGACTCTTGCGTGATGACGCCGGCGCGGCCGACTTCCGAGCCGGTCCCGGCCGTCGTCGGCACGGCGACGACCGGCGCGATCTTGTCGGCGTCGGCGCGCGTCCACCAATCGCCGATATCCTCGAAATCCCACAACGGGCGGCTCTGGCCTGCCGCAAACGCGATGACCTTGCCCGTGTCGAGGCCCGAGCCGCCGCCGAAGGCGATGACGCCGTCATGCTTTCCGGCGCGGTAGGCGGCGATGCCGGTTTCGACGTTGCCCTCGACCGGGTTCGACTGAACCTCGGAGAACAGCGCGACCGGGAGCCCTGCATCCTTCAGGAGCCCGAGCGCCTGTTGGGTGATCGGAAGCGGCGCAAGGCCGGAATCGGTCACGAGCAGGGGCCTTTCGATTCCCGCGGCGCGGCAGGCCTCGGCGAGTTCCTTGATGCGGCCGGCGCCGAAGCGAACGGCGGTCGGGTAGCTCCAATTGGCGGTCGGTGTGCTCATGGCAGGGTCCAGGTGAGGGGAATCAGACTTCGCGGAGGTGATAGCTCTTCGGCTGGGTCAGCGTTTCAAAACCGAGTTTCGACAGCGACGTGCCGCGACCGGTATCCTTGACGCCGGTCCAGGTGAGGTAAGGATCGAGATAGTCGCAGCGGTTCATGAACACCGTGCCGGTTTCGATGCGGCCGCCAAGCTCCGCCGCACGGTCCATGTCGCGCGTCCAGATCGAAGCGGTCAGTCCGTAAGGACTGTCGTTCATCAGCATGACCGCCTCGTCGTCATCCCGCACTTTCATGATGCCGACGACCGGGCCGAAACTCTCCTCCCGCATCACCTGCATCTGGTGATTGACGTTGACCAGCACTTCCGGCGCGAGATAGGGCGAGCCGGCGGCATCGCCCTTCACCGTCATATTGATGAGCGGGGTCGCGCCCTTGCGCTTGGCCTCGGCCACCTGGGCCCGCACGGTGTCGGCGAAGGACGCGCGCGCCATCGGGCCGAGCGTGGTCGCCTGTTCGAGCGGATTGCCCACCACATATTTGCCGGTGAGATCGGCGAAGCCCTCGACGAAGTCGTCATAGACCGCCGCATCGACATAGATGCGCTCGATGCCGCAGCAGCACTGGCCCGAATTGTAGAACGTGCCGTCAACCAGGTTCTCGATGGCGTGGTCGAGCTTGGCGTCGGCGCGCACATAAGCCGGGTCCTTGCCGCCGAGCTCAAGCCCGAGCGAGGCGAAGGTGCCGGAAGCGGCCCGCTCGATGGCCCGGCCGCCGGCGACGGAGCCGGTGAAGTTGATATGGTCGATGCGGCCCGAGCCGATCAGCTTCTCGGTCTGCTCATGCGACAGCACGAGATTGTGGAACAGGCCCTTGGGCAGGCCGGCCTTCTGGAACGCCTCGGCGATGCGCTCGCCGACGAGAAGCGTCTGGGCGGCGTGCTTCAAGATCACGGCGTTCCCGGCAAGCAGCGCCGGAACGATAGTGTTGATCGAGGTGAGATAAGGATAGTTCCACGGCGCGATGACCATGATGATGCC
>DATEMT010000025.1:0-4323 GCA_035275445.1 Methyloceanibacter sp.
GAGGCGATCAATCCGGGAAATCTCGTATGCCGGGCTGTGCGCGCGATCAAGCAGGCGGTGCCCGAGATCGGCGTCATCTGCGACGTGGCGCTCGACCCTTATACCAGTCACGGGCATGACGGTCTTTTGATCGACGGCGAAATCGACAATGACCGCACCGTGGAGGTCCTGATCCAGCAGGCCTTGGTCCAGGCGGAGGCGGGCTGCGACATCCTCGCCCCGTCCGACATGATGGATGGCCGGATCGGCGCCATCCGTGCCGCGCTCGAAGCGAACGGCTTCGCCAACACGCAATTGCTCGCTTATGCGGCGAAATATGCCTCGGCCTTCTATGGACCGTTTCGCGACGCGGTCGGCTCCGGCGCGCGTCTCAAAGGCGACAAGCTGACCTACCAGATGGATCCCGCCAACGGCGACGAGGCGTTGCGCGAAGTCGCGCTCGACATCGCCGAGGGCGCCGACATAGTGATGGTGAAGCCCGGGCTGCCCTATCTCGACATCGTGTGGCGGGTCAAAGCAGCCTTCGCCGTGCCGACCTTCGTCTATCAGGTGTCGGGCGAGTACGCGGCGCTCGCGGCTGCGGCGGAGCGGGGTTGGCTCGATCGCGACAGCGCGATCCTGGAGAGCCTGATTGCCTTCAAGCGCGCGGGCGCGGACGCGATCTTGACCTATTTCGCGCCGGAAGCGGCGAAGCTCTTGAAGCGGCGAACGCCCTAGTTCGTGACCTTGACGGTCTTGAACACGACCTTGGCGTCCTTCTCCTTGTCGAAATTGTCGCCCGACAGGCCGAAGCGCCAATCGCTCTTCGGGGCTTGGCCGCGCAGGTCGCGCACCTTGGTGCCGTTGATGAAGAAGGTCACGGTGTTGCCTTCGGTCTTGACGCGGAGCGTGTTGGTGGCGCCTGGTCCCTGGTTGATGGCGGTGGAGTCGACATTGGCGGCGATGGTGCCGAGCCATTTGCCGTCCTGCTTCCGCGCGATCCAGAACTTCCCGTTGTTGAGGATGCCGAACTGGAAATAGGTGCGGTTGTCTTCGCCCCAGAACAGGAGGCCCGCGCCCAACATCGGCTGGTCGCCCTCGGGCCACACCGTCTCCGAGCAGATATCGGCGTCCTTGACCGTATAGGTCGCGTTCAGATTGGACTGCATGTCGTCGGGCGGCAGCTTGAAGACGAAGGTGCCGTCCTTGAGCTCGACGCTGTCGCGCAACAGCCAGCCGCCGGCGTCGTCGGCGAATTTGTCCTCGAAGATGACCTCGCCCTCGCACTCTGCGGCGGCAGCTTGCCAGGCGGGATGGGCGAGCAAGAAGACGGCAAGTCCCGCCGTCAGCAATGATTTCCGCATCGATGCGTCCTTCGTGGCTTGTGGCAAAGCCCGGGCCCGCCGGAATTGTTAGCGCTTCTCCGCCTCGGCAACAAGCGCATGCTTGTTTGCATCGATAGCCGTACTTATCTAGCGGCGACGAGGAAGATTTTTTGGAGCCGGAAGAGAAATGAGCGACCCCAAGACGATTCCACAGCGCGGCACGGGTTTCGCCGATCAGCCGCACGCCTACAATCCGGTGACCCAGCCGCAGCTCTTTGCCGGCGTGATCGGCAAGCGGTCGCTTGCCTTCATCGTCGATGCCATCATCATCACCGTATTGACGGCCATCGCCTATGTCGTGGTGGCCCTGCTCGGCATCATCACGCTCGGACTGGCTTGGCTGCTGTTCGGCCTGGTCTTTCCGGTCGTCGGTCTCGGCTATAACGCGCTGACGATCGGCGGTCCGAAATCGGCGACCATCGGCCAGCGAATGATGGGGCTTGAAGTGCCGATGTGGTACGGCGGTAAGGTCACGCCACTGGTCGCGGCTTTCCATGCGCTGCTCTTCTGGTTCTCGCTGGTGGTGTTCTGTCCGATCCTGCTCTGGGCCCTTTTCGATCAGCGCAAGCGCTGCCTGCACGACATTCTTGCCGGCGTCCTCGTCATCAACCGCAGCTAGCGCCCGGCGGCCCCTCCCGGGCCTCGCCGGAGGCGGCGTCTCGAAGGATGCGCTGCAACACGCGGCATAAACGCCACGCCTGGCCGCGCCAGTCGTGGATTGCGTTCGCCGCCTCCCTTCCACTAAGCTTGCCGGGAGGGGAAACGGATTCGGGCGATCGGTCGTGACGGAGCACAAGAACAACTTTCCCGAGTTCTACATCACGGCGCCGCAGCCCTGTCCCTATCTTCCTGGGCGGCTCGAGCGGAAGCTGTTCACCCACCTCACCCGCGACAAGCCGCGCTTCCTCATCGACAATCTCTTGAAAGGCGGGTTCCGGCGCAGCCAGAACATCGCCTACATGCCCTATTGCGACGCCTGCTCGGCCTGCGTGCCGGTCCGCATCCTGGTCGATGCGTTCGAGCCGAAGCGCTCGCTGAAGCGCATCGCCCGCATCAATTCCGATCTTGTCGCCACCCGCATGCAGCCGGCCCCGAGCTCCGAGCAATACGCGCTGTTCCGCGACTACATCGATGCGCGCCACGCCGACGGCGGCATGGCCGAGATGTCGGTGCTCGACTATTCGCTCATGGTCGAGGACAGCGTGGTCGAGACCTTCGTCACCGAATACCGGGTGAAGCCCGATCCAAGCGGCGACGGCTCATCGCCCCTGATCGCGGTTTCGCTCTGCGATCGTCTGAGCGACGGCATCTCGATGGTTTACAGCTTCTACGACCCGACCCAGCGGCAGCGCAGCCTCGGCACCTACATGATCCTCGACCATGTCGCTTACGCGCGGAGCCTGGGACGCCCGTTCGTCTATCTCGGCTATTGGATCGAGGGCGCCCGGAAGATGCGCTACAAGAACCGCTTCCTGCCGCAGGAACGGCTCACCTCCAAGGGCTGGGTGCGGTTCGACGACGGCATCGGCCAAAGACCGCCGCGTTGAACGGCGGGCGCGTTCTCAGTTAGAAGCGCGGGCCGAACCGTCCCGACTTGGGAAAGCCTTTGGGCGGAAGCCGCCCGGCTTGGGCGCGGACGCCCCACCAATCGCGCAATTCGGTGAGGACGAACGAGCGGCCGGCGGCGTCGGTGTAGGCAAGCCCGTCCTTCTTGCGGAACACCTTGGCGTCGGCGAGCCCCCCGTCCTTGTATCGCTGGAGCCTGACCCCCTTGCCGCGCGGCATCTCCGGGAGCTCGGCGAGCGGGAAGAGCAGGAGCTTGCGGTTGTCGCCGATCACCGCCACGCTGTCGCCGTCGACGGGGGCGCACATCGCCGCCTCTTCGCCCGTGGGCACGTTCAGCGCCTGCTTGCCCTTGCGCGTCATGGCAAGCACGTCGTCCTCGGCGACGATGAATCCATGGCCGCTCGTGCCTGCGACGAGGAGCTTGCGTCCCGGCTCGTGCACGAATAGCTCGACCGCGTCGGCCGCTTCCTCGATGTCGATCATCAGGCGGAACGGCTCGCCGTGGCCCCTGCCGCCTGGCAATTTGTCGGCACCGAGCGCGTAGAAGCGGCCATTGGTGGCGAACAGAAGCAGCGTGTCGGTCGTCTGCGCCTTGACCGCGCGCTTCAACTTGTCGCCCTCCTTGAACGCGAGGCTCTCGGTGTCGGTCTGGTGGCCTTTGATGGCACGGATCCAGCCCTTGTCCGACAAGACGATCGTGACCGGCTCCTTCTCGATCATGGCCTCGGCGAGCTCGGTCTCGACCCCTTCGGGCGCGTCGGCGAAGCTCGTGCGGCGCTTGCCGAGCGCGGTCTTCTGGCCGAGCTCGGCCTTGAGCGCCTTGATCTCGTCGGCGATGTGCGCCCACTGCTTGTCCTTGGAGCCGAGCAGCGCCTTCAAATCCTTGCGCTCCTTGCTGAGCGCGTCGTGCTCGCGCCTGATCTCCATTTCCTCGAGCTTGCGCAGGGCGCGGAGCCGCATGTTGAGGATGGCTTCGGCCTGCACGTCCGAGAGCTTGAACGTCTTCATCAGGGCAGGTTTCGGCTCGTCCTGCTCGCGGATGATTTTGATGACCTTGTCGATGTTGAGATAGACAATGAGGTAGCCGTCGAGGACTTCGAGCCGGTGGTCGATCTTGGCGAGCCGGAATTTCGAGCGGCGGACGAGCACGACTTGGCGATGGTCGAGCCACTCGCGCAAGACTTGGCGCAGGCCGATCACATTCGGCACCTGCCCGCGGCTCAGCACATTCATGTTGAGCGAAAGCCGCGTCTCGAGCTCGGTCAGCTTGAACAGCGATTCCATCAGCACGACCGGGTCGACGCTGCGGCTTTTCGGCTCGAGCACCAGCCGCACGTCCTCGGCCGACTCGTCGCGCACGTCGGCGAGCAGCGGCAGCTTCTTCTGAAGCAAC
>DATEMT010000026.1:0-2985 GCA_035275445.1 Methyloceanibacter sp.
TCGCCGCCGAAATAGACCGCGATGACCTGCCGGTCGATCTCGCGCGGCTTGAGAAAGGCGACCGTCTTTTGCGTTGTCGAAATGTAGTAATAGGCCTCGCCCGCGATCGTGCTCGTGGTATCGGGTGAACCGAGCACGGTGGTGACCTGCTCTTTGGTCATGCCGGGCTTAATGGAGTTGACATCGACGTCGATGAAGACATGCCCATGCCGGTCGATCTGCGCGCCGCAGCCGCCCAGCACGCTCGCACCGAACAGGAGCGCGGCAAGCGCCGGACGTACCGCAATCGCGTGCAGTCTCGACCTAGGCAAAGTCGAAAATCCCCCGAAAATGACCAGCGTCGCGGTGCAGGAGTTCCGCTGCGAAGGCTAGACCAAACGGACCGCCCTTTGAACCCCTTCACCCCCTTCAAGGCTTCTAATCCGGACGCCGGCAAACTCTATGGCGCGATTGTGGCGCAGGCGCGGCTTCCCGTTTTCTATCAGGCGCTTGGCGTTCCCGACACGCTCGAAGGCCGCTTTCTCGTCTTGTCGCTTCATCTTTTTGCTGTGCATCGCCGCCTCAAGGCGGAAGGTGAGCCTGCGCGCGAGCTTGCCCAGGACCTGGCCGATCGGTTCACCGCCGATATGGAGACCGTGCTGCGGGAACTCGGTGTCGGCGATCTCAGCGTCCCATGGAAGGTGAGGAAAATTGCCGCCGCTCATGCCGGCCTGGTGGAAGAGCTGGAGCGCGCCTGTGGAGCCGGCGATGAGGCCGTCGCCGCCTCTCTCGCAAACGCGCTTCCTCCGGACCAGCGCGACAGCGGGCCTTTAAGCTTGCAGCTCGCGCACTATGTAAGAGATTCTGTTGAGGCCCTTGGCACGCAGAGCGTAGCGGCGCTTGCCGCGGGCGAGGTGAAATTTCCGGAGATTGGCGCGGGCGGAGGTTCGAACGATTGACATGACCGAGGACCATCAACCTCCCATCTTGTCGCGGCCGCTCAAGGTCGATGAGATCAGAGACGGCGCCGACGGCGAGATCGTCGTGACCGGACCGGAACTCGAGGCCGTCGCCAACCTGCTCGATCTCGTGGCGCTCGATCGGCTGACCTTCGCCTACCGCCTCGCTCGCGGCGGCGGCCGTCTCTTGCTCACGGGCACGCTCAACGCCGACGCAAAGCAGACCTGCGTCGTCTCGCTTGAACCCGTCGAAGCGCGGCTCGAGGTGCCGGTCGATCTGGAATTCTGGCCGGCTGAGCTGCTCCCCCCGCCGGAACGAGACGCGGCCGATGCCGGCGGCGCCGGCGTTCTCGACTGGCCCGAGGCCATCCGCGACGGCAAGATCGATCTCGGACCGGTCATCTACGAGAGCCTCGCCACGGCGCTCGATCCTTATCCGAGGCGCCCGGAAGCGCGCTTCGATTGGCCGCAAGGCGACCGCGCGGAGGGGGAGGGCGCCGGAAGCGGCCCATTTGCGTCGCTTGCCGCTCTAAAACGGCTCTAGAGGCGGCTCCAGGGCGCCAGAATCCGGTTGTCACTGGCGGCTTTTTTGCGTCTATTCCTCCTGTTTTCCGGGGGCTGCGGCGGCTATCCCGCCGCTATCGATCGTTCTCCTGAACGGCAGCAATCATGGGTGCTCCAGTCACCATTGCGCTCGACGCCATGGGCGGGGACCACGGTCCAAGCGTGGTCATTCCCGCTGCGGCGATTACTGCGATCCGTCATCCCGAGGCGCGCTTCCTCCTCGTCGGTGATTCAGCCCGCATCGAGCCGGAGCTTCGCAACCACCTCGCGCTCGCCGCGAGGTCGCAGGTCGTCCACACCGACATCGCCGTCGCCATGGACGAGAAGCCGAGCCAGGCGTTGCGCAAGGGCCGCTGGAAGTCGAGCATGTGGCTTGCGCTCGAAGCGGTGCGCGACGGACGCGCCGATGCCGCCGTCTCGGGCGGCAACACGGGCGCGCTGATGGCCATGGCGAAGTTCTGCCTCAAGACGATCCCGGGCATCGACCGGCCCGCCATCGCTGCCATCTGGCCGACCATCGAGGCCGAATGCATCGTGCTCGACGTCGGCGCCAATGTCGGCGCGGACGCGCGGCAACTCGCCGAGTTTGCCCTCATGGGCGCAGGCATGGCGCGGGCGCTGTTCGGCATCGAGAAACCTTCGGTCGGGTTGCTCAATATCGGCGTCGAAGAGGTCAAAGGTCTCGACGAGATCAAGAAGGCGGCTGCCGTTCTGAAAGAGGCACCGCTTCCCATTCGCTACAAGGGGTTTATCGAAGGCGACGATGTCGGCAGGGGCGCGGTCGATGTCGTCGTCACCGACGGCTTCACCGGCAACATCGCCTTGAAGACGGCGGAGGGAACCGCTAAGCAGATCGGCGAATATCTGCGAGCCGCCATGGGGCGGTCCCTTCTTGCGCGTATCGGCGCCGTCCTGGCGCAAGGGGCCTTTCGGGCCCTCAAGGACAAGATGGACCCCCGCCACCTCAATGGCGGCATATTTCTCGGGCTGAACGGCATCGCCGTCAAAAGCCACGGCGGAACCGATGCAACCGGTTTCGCAAGCGCCATCGATCTTGCCTACGACATGGCATCGAATGGCGTCGTCAAACGTCTGGCAAGCGATATTGCCGGGTTCCACTCGAAGCTCGAGCTGGAAGGGGCCGCGTAACGTTCGGGGTGATGATGTCGAATACCGTAAGGACGGTGGTGAGGGGATGCGGCGGCTACCTGCCGGAGCGGGTGCTGACCAATCACGACCTGGCGCGCATGGTCGACACGTCCGATGACTGGATCGCCGAGCGAACCGGCATCAGGGAGCGCCGGATCGCTGCCGAAGGCGAACTGACCTCGTCGATGGGCGCATGCGCGGCCCGTGCCGCGCTCGACGATGCGGGGCTCGCGCCCGAGGACGTCGATCTCATCGTGCTTGCGACCTCCACCCCCGACCAGACTTTCCCCGCGACGGCCGTGACCATCCAGGCCGAGCTCGGCATCACCCATGG
>DATEMT010000027.1:0-33671 GCA_035275445.1 Methyloceanibacter sp.
TCGAGTGCGTCGGCGACTATGCCACCTTCGTCAGCCGCATTCGCGAGGACCAGACGCTCGACAACGGCCTGTCCTTCTGGGTCGTGTCCGACAATCTGCGCAAGGGGGCCGCGTTGAATACGGTGCAGATCGCTGAAACGATCGTCAACCGCAAGCTGCTCGACCGCGCCGCTTAAGCTCTTAGGCCTCGACCACGGCTGAGAAGCGTGCCGTTTCCGGCTCGAGGCTGAGCAATTGCCCGCTGCCGAGATCGAAATGCAGCCCATGCAATGCGAGGAGCCTTTCCTTCAGCCGCTTTTGGATGAAGGGGAAGGTGTGGAGGTTGGCGATCGAGGAGCGCACCGCGGCGAGCTCGAACGCCATCTCGTCGCCATAGGCGAAGATGTCGCTCTCGACCAGCTTGAGGTCGTCGAGCAGCGTGAGCCAGCGGCCGATGAAACCGTGCTCGGGCACCCTGTCGCGCACCCCGCGCCGGTAGGTGTCGACGCCGCCGCAATGCGAATGACCGAGCACGATGATATGCGGCACCTTGAGCGCGGTCGCGGCGTATTCGACCGCGGCGCTTGTGGCGTGATATTTGCCTTCCGGCTCGTAAGGCGGCATGAGATTGGCAACGTTGCGCATGATGAACAGCGCGCCGGGCTCGGCATCGAAGATCGCCTCGACATCGACCCGCGCGTCGCAGCAGGCGATCACCATGGCCATCGGCGCTTGACCGAGCTCGGCCAGCTGGAGATAGCGCCCGCGATTCTTGGCGTGTTTATCGCGACGGAAGCGTAAGTGACCCTCGACCAGCGTTCGCGGCAGTGACAAGCTTTTCGTCTCCCCCAATGGTGCTTCCACAAGCATTTCAGTCTGGTTGATCTTTGTCCAGTTCGGTCGATAGACCGCTCCTATGGACCGTTCGGACCCGCCTACTTGATTTCCGCCGCTCGCCGGAGTGGGCTTCGACATCGGCAATTCGATAAGCCGCGCTTCAATTAACGCCGATGAGGAAACGCAGGAGTGGGTTGGGGCGTTTTACTCTCAACCCGGTCTCGCTCGATGCGACATGTGGCAGCAGAGCCCCCTCCGGTGCTCCTCTGACTGCCTCCATGCCGGCCCAAAGGAGCTCACCATGGCAAAAGTGCTCGCCGTTCTCTATGACGATCCGGTCACGGGCTATCCGCCCCAATACGCCCGCGACGACGTTCCCAAGATCGATCACTACCCCGACGGCATGACGACGCCGACGCCGAAGAAGATCGATTTCAAGCCGGGCGAGCTGCTCGGCAGCGTTTCGGGCGAACTCGGCTTACGCAAGTTTCTCGAAGACGCGGGCCACACGCTCGTCGTCACCTCCGACAAGGACGGACCCAACTCCGTGTTCGAGAAGGAGCTTCCCGACGCCGAGATCGTCATCTCGCAGCCCTTCTGGCCCGCCTACCTCACCGAGGAGCGGATTGCCAAGGCCAAGAAGCTCAAGCTCGCCATCACCGCCGGCATCGGTTCGGACCATGTCGATCTTCAGGCGGCGATGGACAAGGGCATCACCGTCGCCGAAGTCACCTATTGCAACTCGATCAGCGTGTCGGAACACATTGTAATGATGATCCTGGCGCTGGTCAGAAACTACATCCCGTCCTACGGATGGGTCATCAAAGGCGGCTGGAACATCGCCGACTGCGTCGAGCGCTCCTACGATCTCGAAGGCATGAATATCGGAACCGTGGCCGCCGGCCGCATCGGACTGGCGGCGCTCCGCCGGCTGAAGCCTTTCGACGTGAAGCTGCATTACACCGACAAGCATCGCCTGCCGGAGAAGGTCGAGAAGGAGCTCGGCCTCACCTACCATCCCAATGTCGAGTCGCTGGTGAAGGTGTGCGATGTCGTCACGATCAACGCCCCGCTTCACCCCGAGACCGAAGGTTTGTTCAACGACAAGCTGATCGGCAAGATGAAGCGCGGCGCCTACCTGGTGAACACCGCAAGGGGCAAGATCGTCGATCGCGACGCCGTCGTGCGCGCGCTGGAAAGCGGGCAGCTCGCCGGCTACGCCGGAGACGTCTGGTTCCCGCAGCCGGCGCCGCGCGACCATCCCTGGCGCACCATGCCTCATCACGGCATGACCCCGCATATCTCGGGGAGTTCGCTCTCGGCGCAGGCGCGCTATGCCGCCGGCGTGCGCGAGATCCTCGAGAACTACTTCGCCAAGAAGCCGATCCGCACCGAGTACCTGATCGTGGACAAGGGCAGGCTCGCGGGCGCGGGCGCCCATTCCTACACCGCAGGCGACACCACCAAAGGCTCCGAGGAAGCGGCAAAATTCAAAAAGGGAGCGTGACGGGACCCCTCGCCTCGGGCTCTTCCACTCGCTTTGGGACCGCCTCCGGGCGCCGTCTGGCTGCGTCGCCATCGGCCTTGCGGTCGCGGCCAAGCCCGGCCAGACTGCGCCGGGTCGTGGCGAAAGAGGCTAATTCTGGGGGCGCAGCATGGCGAGTGCTGGAGAGTCCGTGGCCGCGGGCGGTCGTATCGGCCTTCTCGACAAGGCGCACATCATTGCGCCGCCGGATTACAATCGCTGGCTCGTGCCTCCGGCCGCACTCGCGATCCATCTCTGCATCGGCATGGCCTACGGCTTCAGCGTGTTTTGGCTGCCGTTGGGGCGCGCCGTCGGCGTGGCCCAAGGCCTCGACAAGCCGCTACCCTGCGCCGGCGACGCCACCACCTTCTTCGGCAAGGTGGCCATAACCGCGCACGCGCTGTTCGCCACTGACTGCGACTGGACCCAGTTCGATCTCGGCTGGATGTACACGCTGTTCTTCGTCCTGCTCGGCGTTTCGGCGGCGATCTGGGGCGGGTGGCTCGAGCGGGTGGGACCGCGGAAAGCCGGCGTCGTCTCGGCGCTGTGCTGGTGCGGCGGCCTGATGATCTCGGCGCTCGGCGTCTATATCCACCAACTCTGGCTGATGTGGCTCGGCTCCGGCATCATCGGCGGCATCGGCCTCGGCCTCGGCTACATCTCGCCGGTCTCGACCCTGATCAAGTGGTTTCCCGATCGCCGCGGCATGGCGACGGGCATGGCGATCATGGGCTTCGGCGGCGGCGCCATGATCGGCTCGCCGCTCGCCACCATCCTGATGAACTACTACGCGACGCCGACTTCGGTCGGCGTGTGGGAAACCTTCGTCACGTTGGGGCTCGGCTATTTCATTTTCATGATGTGCGGCGCCTTCGGCTACCGGCTCCCGCCCGCAGGGTGGAAACCCGAAGGCTGGACCCCGCCGGCAAGCGCCAAGGCGATGATCACGACGGGCCACGTCGCCCTCAAGGACGCGCACAAGACCCCGCAGTTCTGGCTGCTTTGGGCCGTGCTCTGCCTCAACGTCTCGGCCGGCATCGGCATTATCGGCGCCGCCGCGCCGATGTTGCAGGAGACCTTCGGCGGCCGTCTGTTCGGCGACCCCTCGGTCGGCTTCGCCGATTTCACCGACGAACAGAAGGCGAAAGCGGCCCTGGTCGGCGCGGCCTTTGTCGGCCTGTTCTCGCTGTTCAACATCGCCGGCCGCATCTTCTGGGCCTCGCTGTCGGACAAGATCGGCCGCAAGACCACCTATTTCATCTTCTTCGCGCTGGGCTTTGCCTGCTACGCCGCGGCGCCGACGCTCGCCGATCTCGGCGCGCTTGCGCTCTTCGCCGCCGCGTTCTGCCTGATCGCCTCGATGTATGGCGGCGGCTTCGCCACTATTCCCGCCTATCTCGCCGACATCTTCGGCACGCAGTTCGTGGGCGCCATTCACGGACGGCTGCTGACCGCCTGGTCCACCGCCGGGATCGTCGGGCCGGTGATCGTGAACTACATGCACGATTCGCGCAAAGCCGCAGGCGTCGCCGCCGATCAAATCTATCATCCGATCTTCTACGTGCTCGCGGGTCTGCTGGTCGCGGGCTTCATCGCCAATCTCCTGGTCCGTCCGGCCAACAAGAAGTGGTTCATGAAGCCCGAGGAGGTCGAGGCGTTGCAGACCAAGACCGCGCGCGAGCGCACGATGCATGCCGTCGAGATCAGAGGGGACCGCGACGAGCGGCCCGGCTTGCGGCTGCTCCAGCCGGTCGGGATGGCGTTGATCGTCGTCTCGGTGGTGTGGTGGATCACCTTCTTCACCAAGGCCGGCGGCATCGGCCACGCTTGGAGCTGCCTCATCTTCACTGCGGCCTCGTGCCAAGAGTCGATCGCCCACGCCGAGCAGGTCGGCGGTTTGGCCTATCGGCCGTTCCTCACCTGGATCGGCCTTGCGCTCTGGCTCGCGGGGATCGTGCTGGGGCCCCGGCGCCTCAGCATCGCCCCGCTCGCCTGGGCTGCGGTCGGCATCCCGCTCCTGTGGGGCATCTGGATTACGGTCGATAAGGCCCTCGCCCTGTTCGCTTAGGACCGATTTCCAACATCTGGGGTGATGAGACCGCTCGAACACAAAATCAGGGGCCGGTCTGTCAGAATTTGTTAATGTGGCTTTCAGGGAGCGTTCATGGCCGCGTCATGCAGTCCTAATGCCCATACCCCATTATCTCATCCTGTGAGTTCACCGAAGGAGACGACCATGAAAGAGTGGCTGAAACCCGAGATCACCGAGTCCGAGGCTGGCATGGAAGTGACGAGCTACCTCCCCGCCGAGCTCGACCGCGCTTAATCGAAGCGTCGATCTTACAAGTTTTCGTCTAAAGATGGCGGTTCCCGCGAAAGTGGGGACCGCCATTTTTGCGCCTGGATCGGGTCTCTCGCGCTACTCTCGTTGCAATGCTCGCCTCGCTCGTCCTCGCCGTTATCGCCATTCCGGTCATCGCCGTCGCAAGCCTCGTGTTGACGCTGCGCCAGCGCACGCGGCTCAAGTTGATCGAGCAGAGGCTCGACACGCTCCAGCGATGGCTCGCCGATCGCACCGATCTTGAACCTTCGCCGGAAGCTCAGCCCGCAGCCCTACCGCCGCCCGCTTCCATCTCGGTCGACGAAAAAACCGCAAGCGCGGAGCCCGGCCCACCCGTGGCCGAACCCGCCCCGGAACCGCCCGCGCCCGTCAAACCGAAAGCCAGTCTCGAGGAGCGCTTCGGCACGCAATGGGCGGTTTGGGCCGGCGGCATCGCGCTCGCGCTCGGCGGCTTCTTCCTCGTCCGCTATTCGATCGAACAGGGCTGGTTCGGCCCGTCGCAGCGGGTGCTTCTCGCGGGCCTGGTGGCGCTCGCTCTGATCGGAGCCGGCGAATGGACCAGGCGCCGCGAGATCAAGACCGGGATCGTCGGTCTCGCCAAGGCGCACATCCCGAGCGTGCTGACCGCAGCCGGAACGGCGATCGCCTACGCCGACGTTTACGCGGCCTACGCGCTTTACGGCTTCATCGGCGCGGCCGTGGCCTTCGTCCTGCTCGGGATCGTCGCGCTCCTGACGCTCACCGCGGCGCTCCTTCATGGGCCGGCGCTCGCGGGCCTCGGTCTAATCGGCGCGTTTGCCACCCCGCTGATCGTCGCGACCGAAGCGCCGAACTACTGGGCGCTCTATCTCTACCTCGCCGTCGTTACCGCCGCGGCTTTCGCGCTCGCCCGGGCCAAGCTGTGGCGCTGGCTCGCCATTGCCGCCATCGCGGCGAGCGTCGCTTGGGTGCTGCCGGCGCTCGGCGACATGGCGGCACTCACGCCGCAAGCGTTCTATCTCGGCGCCTGCTTCACGCTCGCCGCGGTCTTCATCGTGTCGGGCCTGCTGTTCGGACCCGACGCCGCACCTGGCGAGATCGACGCGGTGTCGTCGGCGGCGCTCGCCGCTTATCTCGCCGCCGCGATGTTGCTCGTTCTTGCCACCGGCCACGACACGCTCGCGCTCACGCTGTTCGTGATCCTCGTTGCCGCGACCGTCGCCATCGCGTGGCGGAGCGATGCCGTCATCGCCGGGGTTCCCGCTGCGGCGCTCTTCGTTGCGCTCATCTTCTGGCAGTGGTCGATCGACTTCGACGTCGCCGCGCTCGGCCTCCCCAACGGCCCGGTCCCCGACAGTCTGTGGAAGCCCGAGCACTATCTGTTCGGCGCGCCGCTCGTGCTTGGCGGTGCGCTAGCGCTTCTTTTCGGCGCCTCCGGCTTTTTCGCGCAAGGCCGCGCCAGCCGGCCGCTTGTCGCCATTCTGTGGAGCGCGACCGCGGTCTGCGCTCCTCTTGCCATCCTGATCGCGCTCTATTGGCGCATTGCCGGATTCGACCGCTCGATCCCCTTTGCCGCGGCCGCAATCCTCCTTGCCGGCGCATTTGCTCTTGCCACCGAGGCGCTGAGCAAGCGGGGTTCCCGCGCGACCGGGGACGGGCCGGTCGCGATCTTCGCCACCGGCGCAATCGCTTCGCTCGCGCTCGCCTTGAGCCTCGCGCTCGAAAAAGGCTGGCTCACCATCGCGCTGGCGCTGATGGTCCCCGGCATCGCCTGGATCGCCGAGAAGCGGCCGTGGCCCGCGCTACGCTGGCTCGCCGCCGCGGTGACAATGGCAGTGATCGGCCGCATCATGTGGGATCCGCGCATCGCGGGCGTCGCGATCGGCGTCCGGCCAATCTTCAACTGGCTGCTCTACGGGTATGGCGTGCCGGCGGTGGCGTTCTTCGTCGCCGGCCACATGTTGCGCCGCGAGGCCGACGACGTGCCGGCCCGCACGGTCGATGCCGCCGCGATCCTGTTCGCCGTACTCCTTGTCGTGTTCGAGGTGCGGCACGCGCTGACCGGCGACCCGTTCGGCGAGGGAAGCCCGCTCGCCGAGGCCGGGCTCAATGTCTCGCTCCTGCTCGCGATGGTGATCGGGCTCGAACGGCTTCGCCTGAGGAGCGGGAGCGTGGTGCACAATCTGGGCGCCTTGATCCTTGCCGGCTCGGTTTTGGCAATGATCGCGGGAAATCTGGCCATCGACGCCAATCCGATCCTCAGCGGCGAGCCGGTCGGCGGCAAGTTCATCAACCTCGTGCTGCTCGGTTACTTCATTCCCGCCTTGCTCGCCGGCGCGCTCGCCGTCGTCACCTTCGGCACGCGGCCCTACTGGTACAGCGTCACCGCCGCGACCGCGGCGCTCGTGCTCGCGCTCGGATACATTTCGCTCGAGATCTGCCGGCTTTATCACGGGCCGGTGCTGACCGAGGGTCCAACCACGGACGCCGAGCAATACACCTATTCGGCCGTCTGGCTCCTGTTCGGCGTGGCCCTTCTCGGCTTGGGTCTCACGCTTCGCTCGCTCCCCTTGCGTATCGCCTCGGCCGCCGTGCTGGTGCTGACCGTGCTCAAGGTCTTTTTGATCGATATGTCGAACCTGACCGGCATCTATCGCGCGCTGTCCTTCCTCGGCCTCGGCGCGGTTCTTATCGGTATCGGCTGGCTCTATCAGCGGCTGCTGTTTCCCCGGACGCCTGCCATCGAGCAGCCCGCTCCCGCTGATTGACGCAAGCGGTCCTTGTCTGGCCGTGGACCGCAAACTATGGTCGCCCCCGTCCCCAAACCGGCGAAAGACCGACATGAACGACAACGAGAGCCCAGCGATCGACAAGACCGTGACCGGCAATTTCTTCGAGGATTTCACCCTCGGCCAGAAGATCGTGCATGCGACACCGCGCACGGTGACGGTCGGCGATGTGAGCCTGTTCACCGCGCTCTACGGTCCGCGCTTCGCCGTGCAGTCTTCCGACGCCTTCGCCCAGGCCATCGACTATCCGCGTTCGCCGATCGACGATCTCCTCGTCTTCCACATCGTCATCGGCAAGACCGTACCGGACATCTCGCGCAACGCCATCGCCAATCTCGGCTACGCCGAGTTTCGCTTTCTTGCCCCCGTCTATCCCGGCGACACGCTCGCCTCGGTCTCCGAGGTGATCGGGGTCAAGGAGAACTCGAACAAGAAGAGCGGCACGGTCTATGTGCGCTCGACCGGACGGAACCAGCGCGGCGAAGAGGTGCTGTCCTACGCGCGCTGGGTCATGGTCAACAAGCGGAACCCCGACGCGCCCGCGCCGTCTCCCGTCGTGCCCGAACTCGCAACGAGCGCCGATCCCGCGACGCTGGGCCGAGCCCTGCCGAAACTTAAGCTCTCAGGCTACGATTACGCGCTTGCCGGCTCGCCCCGGCGCTTCGGCGATTATGCCGTCGGCGACAAGATCGACCATGTCGACGGGCAGACCATCGAGGAGGCCGAACACCAGCTCGCGACGCGCCTGTTCCAGAACACCGCGCGCGTTCATTTCAACCAGCATATCGAGGGCAAGGGCCGGTTCGGGCGGCGGCTCGTTTACGGCGGCCACATCATCTCCATCGCCCGCTCCTTGAGCTTCAACGGTCTCGCCAATGCCTTCCACATTCTCGGGCTGAACGGCGCGCGGCACGTCGCGCCCTCCTTCGCCGGCGACACCATCTATGCGTGGAGCGAGGTTCTCGACAAAGCCGAGCTTCCCGGACGCACCGATATGGGCGCGCTGCGCCTGCGCACCTTCGCCGTCAAGGACCGGGCCTGCGCCGATTTCCCCGGGCTCAAGGCGGACGGCAGTCACGAAGACGGCGTCGTCCTCGACATGGACTACTGGGTGGCGCTGCCGCGCTAGCCAGGGTCACCGGCCTCGATCGGTCATGCCCTCGAACCAAGCGCGAGGTCGGGGGTTATTTGATCGTCGGCGTCCGCGGCCGACGGCATAGGAGGAAGGCGATGCGACAGAAATTGGTCCCGGTAGCGCTTGTTCTGTGGGCGGCGTTTGCTCTCGCATCGCCGGCGTCGGCGGCCAGTAGCGCGACCGCAAGCCTCAAGGACGCAAGCGGCAAGGAGGTCGGCACGGCGGCGCTGACGGAAACGCCGAGCGGCGTCTTGATCCGCCTCGATCTGACGGCGGTGCCCTCGGGCGAGCACGCCCTGCATTTCCATGCCGTCGGCAAATGCGAGCCGCCGGACTTCAAATCGGCCGGTCCCATTTCAATCCCGCCGAGCACAAGCACGGGCTCGAGAACCCGGCCGGGCCTCATGCCGGCGACATGCCGAACCTCCATGTGCCCGGCGACGGCAAACTCAGCATCGAGGTGCTGAACCAAGCGGTGACGCTCAGCGGCAAGTCGGCGCTGCTCGACGGGGACGGCGCCGCCCTCGTGATCCATGCGGCGGCCGATGATTACCGCACCGATCCGGCCGGCAATGCCGGCGACCGCATCGCCTGCGGGGTCATCGCCCCCTAGTATCGCCCCCCTAGTTAAGCCTCCCTAGGGCTCGATTGCTTGAGCCCGGCGATTTGCGTTATGACAGGGGATCGCCTGGGCAAAAACCTGCACGACCACCATGAATAACGCGAAATTGGGCGGAGAGCGGCCGCTTTCCCCGCATCTGCAAATTTACCGGCCGATGCTGACGATGCTGATGTCGATCGCGCACCGTATCTCGGGCGCGGCGAACGCGGCCGGCTTCGTCCTGCTCGCGTGGTGGCTGGTCGCCGTTGCAACCGGACCCGAAGCCTACGCCCAAGCCTCGCATTTCTTCGCAAGTACAATCGGGCGCATCGTGCTCCTTCTGTTCACCTGGTCGCTCGTCCATCACATGCTGGGCGGCATCCGTCACCTCGTGTGGGACACCGGCCGCGCGCTCGACAAGACGAGCATCGAGGTTCTCGCCTGGCTCACCATCATCGGCTCGATCGCGCTCACGGCTCTCATCTGGTATGCGGGCTACGCGCTGAGGGGGAGCGCCTAGCATGGCTACGCCCCTGAAAAAGGTCCGCGGGCTTGGCGCCGCCCATGGCGGCACCGAGACCTTCTGGCGCCAGCGGCTGACCGCGCTCGCCAACATCCCGCTCACGGTTTTCCTGATCTATTCGATCGTGAGCCATGTCGGCGCCGATTACGGCACCGTAAAAGCCTATTTCGCCCGGCCCATCGTCGCCGCGCTGATGCTCGCGCTCGTCCTCTCCGCCGCCATCCACATGCGGATCGGGCTGAAGGAGATCATCGCCGACTACGTCCACGGCGACGGCGCCAAGATCGCCGCGATCGCGTTTGCCAATTTCTTCGCGGCGGGACTTATCATCGCCGCCGGCCTCGCCATTCTCAAGATCAGTCTCGGATCGTAGTCGCCATGGCTCAAGACGCTAAGCCGGTCGATCCCGCTTTGCACAACGCGGTCCAGGTCAACGGCCGCGCCTACCCGATCATCGACCATGCCTATGACGTGGTGGTGGTCGGCGCCGGCGGCTCGGGGCTCCGCGCCGTGGTCGGGTGCAGCGAGGCCGGGCTTCGCACCGCCTGCATCACCAAGGTGTTCCCAACCCGCTCCCACACCGTGGCGGCGCAAGGCGGCATTGCCGCGGCGCTCGGCAATATGGGCCCCGACGATTGGCGCTGGCACATGTACGACACGGTGAAGGGGTCCGACTGGCTCGGCGACCAGGACGCCATCGAATATCTCTGCCGCAACGCGCCGCAGGCGGTTTACGAGCTCGAACATTGGGGCGTGCCCTTCTCGCGCACCGATGAAGGCAAGATCCTTCAGCGCGCTTTCGGCGGCATGACCACCGATTTCGGCAAAGGCCAGGCCAAGCGCACCTGCGCCGCCGCCGACCGCACCGGCCATGCCATGCTGCACACCATGTACGGCCAGGCGCTGCGCCATTCGGCCGAGTTCTTCATCGAGTATTTCGCCATCGACCTCATCATGGACGATGAGGGACGCTGCCGCGGCGTCGTCGCGCTGTCGATGCAGGACGGCACGTTGCATCGCTTCCGCGCCCATCAGGTCATTCTCGCGACCGGCGGTTATGGCCGCACCTATTTCTCCTGCACCTCGGCCCATATCTGCACCGGCGACGGCAACGCCATGGTGTTGCGCGCCGGACTTCCCCTTCAGGACATGGAGTTCGTGCAGTTCCATCCGACCGGCGTCTACGGCGCGGGCGTGCTCATCACCGAGGGCGCGCGCGGCGAAGGCGGCTTCTTGCGCAATTCCAAAGGCGAGAAGTTCATGGAGCGCTACGCGCCGTCAGCCAAGGACCTCGCCTCGCGCGACGTGGTCTCGCGCGCGATCACCATCGAGATCCGGGAGGGCCGGGGCCACGGTCCCGACAAGGACTATATTCACCTGCATCTGGAGCATCTCGACCCGGCGCTGATCGAGGAGCGGCTCCCCGGCATTACCGAGTCGGCCCGCATCTTCGCCGGCGTCGATGTCAGGACGGAGCCGATCCCGGTCACGCCCACCTGTCACTACAATATGGGCGGGATTCCCACCAACATGCATGGCGAGGCGATCAGCCCGCGCGAAGGCGATCCCGACGCCGTGGTCCCCGGCCTCATGGCGCTCGGCGAGGCGGCGTGCGTTTCGGTGCATGGCGCCAATCGGCTCGGCTCCAACTCGCTGATCGATCTCGTCGTTTTTGGTCGCGCCGCCGCCCATCGCTGCGCCGAGCTCATCGCCAAAGGCGGCGCCATTCCCGAACTGCCCAAGGGCGCGGGCGAGCAGGCGATCGCGCGGCTCGACCGCTTCCGCCACGCCAATGGCAGCATGCCGACGGCAGAGCTTCGCTTGCGCATGCAGAAGATCATGCAGCGCGACTGCTCGGTGTTCCGCACCAAAAAGGTGCTGCAAGAGGGCACCGCGGCCATTCGCGCCGTGTGGGAGGACGCGGCCGACATCCGCGTCACCGACCGCTCTCTGATCTGGAACACCGACCTGATCGAGACGCTCGAGTTCGACAATCTCATCGCCCAGGCGGCCGTCACCGTCGAGGGGGCGCTCGCCCGCGAGGAGAGCCGCGGCGCGCATGCGCGCGAGGACTTCCCCAAGCGCGACGACAAGAACTGGATGAAGCACACGCTGTCCTGGGCCGACGAGAAGAGCCACGACGTCAAGCTCGAGTATCGCCCGGTGCACAAATTCACGCTGTCGAACGAGGTCGCCTATATCGAGCCCAAGGAGCGGGTATACTAGCCCTCAAGGTCTAAGATGGTTCAATTCACCCTTCCCAGGAACTCGAAGGTCAAGCAAGGCAAGGCCTGGAACCCGCCGCCCTCGGGCGCGCCGGAAGCGCGCTATCGCGTCTACCGCATCTACCGCTTCGACCCCGACACCGGTGAGAACCCGCGCCTCGACACCTATTGGGTGGACATGGAGGAGTGCGGGCCGATGGTGCTCGACGCGCTCATCTGGATCAAAAACAACGTCGACCCCACCCTCACCTTCCGGCGCTCGTGCCGCGAAGGTGTGTGCGGCTCGTGCTCGATGAACATCGCCGGCACCAACACGCTCGCCTGCACCATGCACGCCGAGGACGCCAAGGGCGCGATCGCAATTTATCCCTTGCCGCACATGCCGGTGATCAAGGACCTCGTGCCGGACATGACGAATTTCTTCGCGCAGCTTCGGTCCATCGAGCCGTGGCTCAAGACCGACAGCCCGACGCCGCAGAAGGAGTGGCGTCAATCGAAGGAGGACCGCGACAAGCTCGACGGGCTCTACGAGTGCATCCTCTGCGCCTGCTGCTCGACCGCCTGCCCGTCTTATTGGTGGAACGGCGACCGCTATCTCGGGCCCGCCATCCTGTTGCAGGCGGACCGCTGGGTCGAGGACAGCCGCGACGAGCGCACCGGCGAGCGCCTCGACGAACTGGAGGACCCGTTCCGGCTTTATCGCTGCCACACCATTCTCAATTGCACCAAGGCCTGCCCCAAGGGGCTGAACCCGGCGGCGGCCATCGCCTCGCTCAAGCGGAAGCTGGTTGAACGCGCGGAATAGACGCCCGCAATCGAGGTCTGCGCCATGATCGATCACCTCGGCATACCCGTCGGCGACATTGCCCGCGCCACGGAATTCTATCGCAAAGCGCTCGCGCCCTTGGGGTATGGGGTGGTGATGGAGGTCTCGGCGGCCGAGACCGGCGACAGTGCCGCGGTCGGCCTCGGACCTCCGGGGAAGGCTCAAGATTTCCAGAGCGGTAAGCCTTCGTTCTGGATCAGCGAAGGCAAGCCCCTCGACGAGCACATCCACGTCGCGTTCCTGGCGCCCACGCGCGCGAGCGTCGATGCGTTCTATCGCGCCGCTCTCGAAGCCGGCGGCAAGGACAACGGGCCTCCCGGCCTTCGCCCCCAGTATCACGCCAATTACTACGGCGCCTTCGTCTTCGATCTCGACGGCAACAACATCGAGGCCGTCTGCCACGCTCCCGCGCTCAAGTAGCGCAGCGGTAGCGCGTCAATAAACCAGCTCAAGTAGCGAAGCGGCAGCGCGACCAAAGGACTCAAGGCTAGCGGGTGCAGCGCGGGAGCGAGAAGGTGCAGGTCGGCAGTTCTTGCTTCCGCATCGCTTCCTGCTTCTCCGGGTTCTTCTCCGCCTGCCATTCGTAAGGACTGCGCACGTCCTTATGCGCGAAGTTCACGCTGGTAAGTTTTCCCTCCTCGAATCTGAGGGTCGCCGAGCAGGTCCAGTCCTTGTCCTTCTTCTTGCCCTTCTTGTCGCCGAAGAGGTCGGCGATCGAGCTCTTCTTATCCTTGTCCTTGGACTTGTCCTTCTCGCCGGACTTGGCCGGCTCGGGGGGAACCGGCCCCGCGCCGCTATAGTGATAGGTCAGGGTCTCGGCGTTGAGGCCGCTGCGAAAGCGGGAATGCGGATCGCCGGCGCAGGCGATGATTTCGGCTTGCGTCATGCCGAGATAGGGCGCCGCCGGATCGCGCGCTTGAGCAGAGGCGATGAGCCCGGCCGAGAGACCGGCGCCAGCCAGCAGCAGGAGACCGAATCTCGCCGGAAGCGTCGAAGAGGAGCGCATCACATTGCTCCTCGTCTCCGAATCCGGCGGCATGATGGCGGCGACAGCGCTATTCCGGCAGCGAATCTCCCGACCCGCCGAACTCGGCCGGAAAGTCCTTGAACTTCGGCAGGCCGTCGCGCATGGGCAGCACCGCCTCGGCGTAGTTGACGTGGAGGACCGGGACGAACTTCAAATCCGGCAGCGTCGCCGCGTAAACATCGACGAGGCCTAACCCCGGGTGGTTGGTCATCAGATGGCCGCCGCATCTCTGGCAATATTGCCGCTCGCTGTTCGCCGTCTTCTTGTAGGTGGCGACAAGCTCGGCTCCGTCGACGACGCGCACGGCGTCGGGCTGCCACAGCGTGAAGGCGTTGACCGGCGAAGCCGACCAGGAACGGCAGGATCGGCAGTGGCAGTAGCCCATGCCCTCCGGTGCGCCGGACGCTTCGAGCTTGACCGCCCCGCAGAAACATTCACCGCTATACGTCGCCATTTCCATCTCCTTCGCTCGCGCAAATCCCGCTTCGAGCCGACGCGGCGCGCCGGCTCCTTACGCCAATCGAGCGCGACGCCGCGCCGATCGACGATAGATCTGCCGTGGCTTATTCTCCGAGTTTGTGGCCGGCCTTGGGCACGAGCGTCCAGCCGCGTGCGGCCAATTGCGCGGTGGCTTTCGCGCTTGCCCGTCCCGTGATCCACATCTCGCCCTTCCCGCCGGCACCGCCAACGAGCGCCTCGAGCGGCGGCGACCAATAGACATAATCGACCGGGAGGACGCTGACTGTGCCCTTCGCGGTCTGGAGCATGGGCGCGCCGCCTGCCCGCACGAAAGCGGTGACCGGCGCGATCCTTTCGTCATAGCCCGCGATCAGCTCCGCCTGCCGCCGGTAGAAAAAGCCCATCTCGATGCTCTGGGTGCCCGCGGCGCTGGCGATGAAGATCTCGCGTCCGCTCGCCGCCCGGAGCTTGGCGAGCGACTCGACGACGACGGCCTTGTCGGTCGGCGAAAGCTGCGGATTGGCGTAGAAGGCCTCGATGGTCGGGGGCGGCACCGCCATCGCGGCGAGCGTCAGCCGTCCCTCCTTCTCGAGCTGCGCCGCCGTCTTGTCGCGCAGCGCAAGCCGCAGCGTCCGGCTGGTGCCGCCGACGCTGATGGCAATGCCGGCGCCGCCGGTGACGAAGGCAAGTCCGGCATTGGTGCCGGTTTCGCCGATGGCGTTGGCGGTGGCGAGGCGCGTCAGCTCGTCGTGCAGCGGCGGGAACGTCGTGTTGGGATCGACCCCGAAATCGTAAGCGAGCTTGCGCCGCGCCGTGGCGCCGCCGGTGACGGAAGCGATCAAGCGCTCTTTATGCGGATCGGTGGCGGCCATGGAGGCATCGACGCTGCCGAAGAGATTGCCGACACCGCGCACCGTGTCGCCGATGGTTCGTCCGGGCGCGGTGACGAGGTCCTTGGCGGTGGCGAGCGGCTTCAGCGCCGTGCGCCCCGCCGCATTGACCATGGTGCCGGCGCCGTCGATCTGCGCGAGTGCCGCGGTCGCGGCCATCTCGCGCGCGCGGACGTGCATCAGGTCGAGACCTTGGACCGTGAACGGGCCCCATCTTGTATCGACCCTGAACACGTATTGGAAATTGTCGAGGCCGACTTGATTGGCGACGGTGAAGTTGGGGCTGTTGAGCAGATCGGGTGGGAGCACCTGCGCCGCGCTGAAGCTCGGCGGTTGCTCATAGGAGCCGGCGACGGCATGCGCGCTGATGAAAGCACTTATGGCCGCGAACGCGACAGACGCAACCCCGCCAAGCCGGAAACGCTTGCAACTCACGACGCGCTCCCCCTCACCCCGACTTCACGCCGCGCGTGAAACACGGGGCACGGAAGCGAGCTTAGCTTCAAAACGCCACGCTGAGAAGGACGCCCGAAACCGCGCCACGCAAGCAAAAACCCCGGCCCGTCGCCCGGGCCGGGGTCGATGCCGCCGAAAAACGTCGGGCTTACTTGTTGGTGCAGGTGCCGAAACCGGAAATCACCGTATCGGCCGAAGCGAAGCTCACCGAGGCGGCCGGGCTCGCCTGATGGATCACGATCTGCCAGCCGAAGGCGCGATCGATGCCGTGAACCATGAGCTGGCCGCCGGATTCGACCACCGCATCGATATTGTCGGTGCGGGCGTAACCGGTTTCGTCCACCGCGGAAACCACCGTGTTCTCGAAATCGACCGTGACTTTCAGCGGAAGCGGCATGCCGGCGAGGTCGCTTCCGGCCTTGCAGGCGCCGTCGGTGGAGCAGGCGTTGACGCTCTTGAACTCGCAATGGAGGGTGGGAATCGGCTGAGCTTCGGGCGCCGCCTTCTGCTCCTCGGCAAAGGCCGGAAGGCTCGCCGCAAGCAAGACCGCGGCGGCAGCAACCCGTCGGAACATTATCGTCATGAAGGTCTCCTCCGGCGCCGTTCGAGTGGCGCCAACTTGTTTCAATTTGAACGATGACGCCGGCGTCGAAAGCCTAGTAGCGGCAGTAATAGGGCGCTGGGCCGACAAGCGGACAGGGCGGATAGGGCGGGTAGGCCGGATAGGCATAGCCCGGCGTCACGACGGGACCGCCGTAATAGTAGCGCGGAGCAACGTAGGGCGAGGCGAGAGCAGCACCAGCGATGGCGCCGGCGGCGAACGCCCCGCATCCCCAGCAGCCGCCATGCCAATGCGCCGACGCGCTGCCGCTCATCGCGGCCATGGCCGCGATCGCGCAAGCGGCGAGCGCCGCTTTGCGTAGTGAACGTCCCAAAGCTGTCATTGCGATGTACCTCCGTGAAGCTTGATGGCGCGGAGATTGAAGTTCGCAGCCGGATCAAAGTCCAGAGCGATTTGGCGCACGACCCGCTCTTTTGCCGCTCTTGGTAACCGAAATTGGCAGCGATGCCGTTCTATTTGAAAAGCGCGAAATAGATCACGTAGAGCCAGCTCAAGAAGCCGTGGATGATCGCCCACAGGATCGAGTGGTTGTTGACGTAAGAGATGGCGATGGCGAGCGCCGTGCCGAAGCTGATGCCGTATTTGGCGCCCTCGACCCGATAGTTGTAGACGGTTCCGTTCATCGTCTCCTCCGAATGAGCATGGCCGCGAACATGCGGGCAGTTTTGCGCTAGCATATTATCCGAACGAGGCTGCATGCGAACCGCGCAACGCCGTCGCACGATGGTTTGGAACCGGCAACCCCAAGACGAACGAGCCCTGGTCATGACACTGAAGAACGCTGTTTTCGCCATTGCTTTTGCCTCTGCGCTCGTCGGCGCGGGGCTCGCACCCGCCCGCGATGCGCAAAGCGACAGACCCGTGACGGCAGAGCAATTGATCGCGCAAGCATTGGCCGACGACCCGGGCAAAGAGGTCATCGCGCAGGTCTATACGTTCCCGCCCGGCGCCGTGCTGCCCTGGCACATCCATCCTGACGCGCACGAGATCGCCTATGTCCTCGAAGGCACCCTCACCTTCGAGCGCGAGGGAGACGCCCCGCGAAAGATCGCCGCGGGCGGGGCCGAATATCTCGCGCCCAATGTCGTCCATCGCGGCATGAACAAGACCGACAAGCCGGTGCGGCTGTTCGTTGTGCGCGTCAAGCCGAAGGACAAGCCGCTCGTCGAAGAGGTCCCGCCGCCGCAATGATGGCCGTCAGCGCCGCCCGCTTCTTCGCCGCAGCGTGGGGAGCCCGACGGCCCAGGCGATGAGCGCGATCAGCCAATGAAACAGGTTCGTCCGGTCATTGAGGTTCATGCCGAGATCGTAGGACGTGAACGTGCCGAGAACTGCGAGCGCGGTGAAGAACGCGGCAAACGCGAGCACGAAGGGAAGCGCGTAGCGGGGTTGGAAGAAGCCGATATAGGTCCCGGCCCCGCCCCATAGCAGGTTGACCGCGGCGAGCAGCGGCGCGATGCGAAAGCCGAGCGCGAAGCTCTCCGGATCGCTGTCGAAGCCGAAATAGGCATAGGCCAGAAGAACGAGCGCGCCTTGCGCGAGCAGATAGACGCTGAGCCGCGCCGCCCAGACCACCGCCGGCCAGTTCGTTTCCGGTACCTCGTCGCTCGCCTGAGTATCGGCCATGGCGTCCCTTTGCCGAGCTTACCCGATAAGGCCGCTTCCCCTCAACGCCGCGATCCATCCCTCACTTGAACTGGTCGTAATAGCTTTGGCTTTGACCGCCGCGCGGCGCGCGCTCGGGCGGGGTTGCCCGCGTCATATCGGCGCCCGCGAGCGCATAGGCTCTTGCCGTCACCTCGTTGAACGCCGCTTCGACCTGCTGCTGGTAGCGCTTGAAGTCCTCGGCGCGGATATCGCCCGGGACGTAGATCGGAGGTCCCATGGCGATGCCGATCTTCGAGAAGGGAAGGTTGATGGTCATGCGGCTCCAGGATTTCGCCGACCAGTAGCGCGAACTCGCGACCGCGAAAGGAACGATGGGCCGCCCCGAGCGACTGCTGATCATGACGATGCCGGGACCCGCTTTGCGCGCCGGGCCGGGCGGAACGTCGGCCGTCAAAGCGACGCTGAAACCTTCCCTCAAGGAGGCAATCAACCCGTGCGCCGCCTCCGTCCCGCCGCGGTCGCGGCTTGTGCTGCGCCCGGCCGCTCCCGCGCCGCGAACGAGTTCGAGGCCGAAACTGCGAAGAATGCGCGCAAGCGCCTCGGCGTCTTCGTGCCGTGCAACGATGGCGCGACCGGGAACGTCGCGCGGATAGATCGCCGGCAACAGAAAGAACTGTCCGTGCCACAGACCGATAATGGACGGATGAAGCGCGCGCCCGCGGTCCTCATAGTCGGAGGGATCGGCGACAATCGTCGAAGTGTTGACGACGAGCTTGATGTAGTTGACGACAATGGGCGCCATGACGGCGTGCACCGGCCGGCGCAAGCGCGCGCGCAGCCGGCGGACCCAAGGTATCTTCCAAAACGACGCCACCGACGGCTCCGGAAAAACGCTGGTCCGGGCTGAGTACAACAGGAACCGCGCCTTTGGTAGCCTGCTCTCCGCCGTGGGCGCGATTTGCGGGTCGGAAAGTCCATTGTTCCGGGCAGGCTTTCCGCTCGGACCACCTTGCGCTTCCGCCCGATTGCATTTAACCAACCCCTCGTTGAGGCGAGCCTGCGGCAGCACGGCGGCAGGCGGCCAATAGGAAGGGGAATTTCATGGCGCGCGGTCGTATTGCATTAGTCGGCGCCGGTCAGATTGGCGGCACGCTTGCCCATCTTGCCGGCATCAGAGAGCTTGGCGAGGTTGTGCTGTTCGACGTGGTAGACGGCGTGCCGCAAGGCAAAGCGCTCGATCTGTCCCAGTCCGCCCCGGTCGAAGGCTATGTCCCGAAATTCAAGGGCACCAACGAATACGCCGAGCTGAAGGACGCCGATGTGGTGATCGTGACCGCGGGCGTCCCGCGCAAGCCCGGCATGAGCCGCGACGATCTGCTCGAGATCAACTTGAAAGTCATGGAGCAGGTTGGCGCGGGCTTGCGGAAATATTGCCCCGAGGCCTTCGTCATCTGCGTCACCAATCCGCTCGACGCCATGGTATGGGCGCTCCAGAAGACGAGCGGGCTGCCGCGCAACAAGGTCGTCGGCATGGCCGGCGTGCTCGACGCGGCGCGCTTCCGCTTCTTCCTCTCCCAGGAATTCGACGTGAGCCCCGAGGACATCAGCACCATGGTGATGGGCGGCCACGGTGATACGATGGTGCCGCTCATCCGCTATTCGTCCGTCGCCGGCATTCCCCTCGCCGACCTGGTCAAGATGCGCTGGATCACCCAGAAGCGGCTCGACGACATCGTGCAGCGCACCCGCGACGGCGGCGCCGAGATCGTCGGCCTGCTCAAGACCGGCTCAGCCTATTACGCGCCGGCCGCGGCCGCGCTCGAGATGGCCGAATCCTATCTCAAGAACCAGAAGCGGGTGCTCCCTTGCGCCGCCTATCTCAACGGCGAATACGGCGTGAAGGGCATCTATGCCGGCGTACCCATCATCATCGGCGCCAAGGGCGTCGAGCGCGTCATCGAGCTCGACCTCACTTCGGCCGAGAAGGATGCGTTCATGCATTCGGTCGGATCGGTCAGGGCGTTGGTCGAGTTGTGTCAGCGGATCGCGCCGACCCTCGCCACCGCCTGACGTCTCAACCCGATCGCGAGCCGGGCCGAGAGGCGCGACTGCCGATGAACATCCACGAATACCAGGCCAAAGCCCTGCTCAAGGCGTATGGCGCGCCGGTGACCGAGGGCCGCGTCGCGGCGAGCCCGCAAGAAGCGGCCGACCATGCCCGCGCGCTCGGCGGCGACGTCTTCGTGGTGAAGGCGCAGATCCACGCCGGCGGCAGAGGCAAGGGCGGCGGAATCAAGCTCGTCAAGACGTTGTCGGAACTTCACGCCGAAGCCGGCCGCATCCTCGGCATGACGCTGGTCACGCCGCAGACGGGACCCAAGGGCCGGCTCGTCCGCCACGTCTATATCGTCAAGGACACGACCATCGCGCGGGAGCTCTATCTCTCGCTCCTGGTCGATCGCGGCTCGGGGCGCATCGCCTTCGTCGCCTCGACCGAGGGCGGCATGGATATCGAGGCGGTTGCCGCCAACAACCCCGAAAAGATCGTGACGCTGACCGTCGATCCCGCCTCCGGCATCAGCGACTTTCACGGCCGGATCATCGCCTCGGCGCTTCGGCTCGAAGGCGCGCTCGCCAAGCAATGCGGCAGCCTCGTCAAAGCGCTCTATCGGCTGTTCGTCGAGAAGGACGCGAGCCTGATCGAGATCAACCCGCTGGTCGTGACCAAGGAGGGCAATCTTGCTTGCCTCGATGCCAAAATCGGCTTCGACGACAACGCGCTGTTCCGTCACAAGGACGTTGCCTCCTTGCGCGACATTCACGAGGAGGATCCGGCCGAGGTCGAGGCCGGCGATCTCGGGCTGTCTTACGTCAAGCTCGACGGCTCGATCGGCTGCATGGTCAACGGCGCGGGGCTCGCCATGGCTACCATGGACATCATCAAGCTTTACGGCGGGGAGCCTGCCAATTTCCTCGATGTCGGCGGCGGCGCCGACAAGGAACGCGTGACCGAAGCGTTCAGGATCATTCTCTCCGACCCGAATGTGAAGGCCATCCTCGTCAACATCTTCGGCGGCATCATGCGCTGCGACATCATTGCCGAGGGCATCATCGCGGCGGCGCACGCGACCGATATCGCGGTTCCGTTGATCGTGCGGCTCGAAGGCACCAATGTCGCGCGCGGCAAGGAGCTGCTGGCAGAGTCCGGCCTCGCCGTCATTCCCGCCGACGATCTCGACGATGCCGCCAAGAAGGCGGTCGCCGCCGTGAAGAGCGCCGCGTGATAGCGTCCCCATAAAGCCATGTCCGTTCTCGTCGATAAGCGCAGCCGCGTCATCTGCCAGGGCTTCACCGGCGCGCAAGGCACGTTCCATTCCGAGCAGGCGATCGCTTACGGCACGCGCATGGTCGGCGGCGTGACGCCGGGCAAGGGCGGCACCACCCATCTCGGCCTTCCTGTCTTCGACACGGTCAGCGAGGCGGCCGCGGCGACCGGCGCCGATGCGAGCGTGGTTTATGTGCCCGCTGCCTATGCTGCCGATGCCATCCTCGAGGCGATCGACGCCGCCATCCCCCTCGTCGTCTGCATCACCGAAGGCGTGCCCGTGCTCGACATGGTCAAGGTCAAGCGGGCGCTTTGCGGCTCGGACACCCGTCTGATCGGCCCGAACTGCCCCGGCATCATCACGCCGGGCGAGTGCAAGATCGGCATCATGCCGGGCCATATCCATAAGCCCGGAAAGGTCGGCATCGTGTCGCGCTCGGGCACGCTGACCTATGAGGCGGTGGCCCAGACCACGGCGGCCGGCCTCGGCCAGTCGACGTGCATCGGCATCGGCGGCGATCCCGTCAACGGCACCAATTTCGTCGATGCGCTATCCTTGTTCCTCGCCGACGACGCCACCGAGGCGATCATCATGATCGGCGAAATCGGCGGCAGCGCCGAGGAGGACGGCGCCGAGTTCCTGATAAAGGCCGGTAACACGAAACCGGTGGTCGGCTTCGTCGCCGGCGCGACCGCGCCGCCGGGGCGGCGCATGGGCCATGCCGGTGCCGTGATTTCAGGCGGTAAAGGCGACGCTAAGCACAAAGTTGAGGCAATGCGCGACGCCGGAATTGTCGTGGCAAACTCGCCTGCGGCCCTTGGAACGACCCTTGCAGGTCTCCTGAATTGAACCGCCCCTGCCGGCCTCCTAAATACGATGTGAAGCCAAACGCCTAACGCTCGCCTTGTTTGCCCCGCAAAGCCGGTGGATCAAAACCGGCAGGTTTATTCGATGACAAGACATGAATTGAACGAGGTGTTTGCCCGCACGTCGTTCCTCCAGGGCGCGAACGCCACCTACCTCGCCGAACTCCACGCCCGTTACGAACAGGACCCCGCCTCGGTCGATGCCGATTGGCGCGCGTTTTTCGCGAGCCTCGACGACAACAAGGAGAGCGTGCTGGCCGAAGCGCGCGGCCCCTCTTGGGCAGCGCAGCGCGCGCAGTCGTCGTCGCCGTTACAAGGTGTGAGCGGCGAACGGGAAGCGCTCGACGCGGCGCGCGACACGCTCGCCGCCCGCATGCTGATCCGCAACTACCGCACGCGGGGGCACCTCGCCGCCAAGCTCGACCCGCTCGAGCTCGTCGATCGCCGCGAGCATTCCGAGCTCAGGCCCAAGACCTACGGCTTCACCAAGCGGGACTACGACCGGCCCATCTATATCGGCGGCGTGTTCGGTTTCGAATTCGCGACGCTGCGGCAGATCCTCGACATTCTCAAGCAGACCTATTGCGGCCATATCGGCGCCGAGTACATGCATATTTCCGACCCCGAGCAGCGGGCATGGATTCAGGACCGCCTCGAGGGGCGCGAGGCCGGCTTCACCACCAAGGGCAAGATCGCCATCCTCAAGAAGCTGATCGAGGCCGAGGCGTTCGAACGCTTCCTCGATGTGAAATACACCGGCACCAAGCGCTTCGGTCTCGACGGCGGCGAGTCGATGGTGCCGGCGCTCGAACAGATCATCAAGCGCGGCGGCCAGCTCGGCGTCGGCGAGATCGTGATCGGCATGCCGCATCGTGGCCGTCTCAATGTTCTCGCCAATGTCATGGCCAAGCCCTATCGGGCGATCTTCAACGAGTTCAGGGGCGGCTCGGCCCATCCCGACGAAGTCGAAGGTTCGGGCGACGTCAAGTATCACCTCGGCGCGTCTTCCGACCGCGAGTTCGACCTGAACCGCGTGCATCTGTCGCTCACGGCCAACCCCTCGCATCTGGAGATCGTCGATCCCGTGGTGCTGGGCAAGGTCCGCGCCAAGCAGGACCAGCGCGGCGACCGGGAACGCAAAGAAGTCCTGCCGCTTCTCCTGCATGGCGATGCGGCTTTCGCCGGCCAGGGCGTGGTGGCGGAATGTCTCGGACTTTCGGGTTTGCGCGGGCACCGCACCGGCGGCTCGCTGCATTTCATCGTCAACAATCAGATCGGCTTCACCACCGCGCCGCGCTTTTCGCGCTCCTCGCCCTACCCCTCCGACGTCGCCAAGATGATCGATGCGCCGATCTTTCACGTGAACGGCGACGACCCCGAGGCCGTGGTCTACGTCGCCAAGATCGCGACGGAGTTCCGCCAGCGCTTCGGCAAGCCGGTCGTGATCGACATGTTCTGCTACCGGCGCCACGGCCACAACGAGGCCGACGAGCCCGCCTTCACCCAGCCGTTGATGTACCGGCGCATCGCCGACCATCCGCGCGTGGTCGAAGTTTACGCCCGCAAGCTCGTTGCCGACGGGCTGCTGACCGAGGCCGAGGTCGCGGCGATGCAGGCCGAGTTCCGCGACCTGCTCGAGGAGGAGTTCGGCGCCGGCGAAGCCTACCGGCCGAACCGCGCCGATTGGCTCGACGGCAGATGGTCCGGCATCGGCCATGCCGAGGAAGGGGCGCGGCGCGGCGATACCGGCGTCGCGCTCGACGTCTTGCGCGAAGTCGGCCGCAAGCTCACCTCGTTCCCCAAGAGCTTTACCCCGCACAAGACCATCGCCCGCATCATGGCGGCGCGCCGCAAGATGATCGAAGACGGGCAAGGGATCGATTGGGCCACCGCCGAAGCGCTCGCTTACGGCACGCTCCTCGTCGAGGGCTTTCGCGTCAGGCTCTCGGGCCAGGACTCCGAGCGCGGCACCTTCTCCCAGCGCCATGCCGTGCTGATGGACCAGGAGAATGAAAAGAAATACACCCCGCTGAAGCACCTCGCCAAAAACCAGGCGCCGTTCGAAGTCATCAACTCGATGCTGTCGGAAGAAGCCGTGCTCGGTTTCGAATACGGCTATAGCCTCGCCGAGCCGAACGCGCTGGTGCTGTGGGAAGCACAGTTCGGCGATTTCGCCAACGGCGCGCAAGTCATCATCGACCAGTTCATTTCCTCGGGCGAGCGCAAATGGCTGCGCATGTCGGGGCTCGTTCTGCTGCTGCCGCACGGCTATGAGGGCCAGGGGCCGGAACATTCCTCGGCACGGCTTGAGCGCTATCTCCAGCTCTGTGCCGAGGACAATTGGCAGATCGCGAATTGCACCACGCCCGCCAATTACTTTCACATCCTCAGGCGACAGCTCCACCGCCAGTTCCGCAAGCCGCTCGTGTTGATGACGCCGAAATCGCTGCTGCGCCACAAACGCGTGGTCTCGACCTTGGCCCAGCTCGGCCCGGGCTCGAGCTTCCATCGCCTCCTATGGGACGACGCCCAGTTTCTCCCCGGCCAGATCATCAAGCTCGCACCCGACAATGCCATCCGCCGCGTGGTGCTCTGCTCGGGCAAGGTCTATTACGATCTCTACGACGAACGCGAGAAGCGCGGACTCAACGACATCTATCTGCTCAGGATCGAGCAGCTTTATCCCTTCCCCGCGCGCGCCCTGATCCAGGAGCTCGGCCGCTTCAAGGACGCCGAGATGGTATGGTGCCAGGAGGAGCCGAAGAACATGGGCGCCTGGAACTTCATCGAGCCGAACCTCGAATGGGTGCTCGATCATATCGGCGCGCGCTATCGGCGGGCGCGCTATGCCGGGCGGCCGAGCTCGGCGGCGACGGCGACAGGCTTGATGAAAAAGCATATGCATGAATTGAAGGGGCTGCTCGAAGAGGCGCTTGGCTAGGCGGAAGTGGGACCGATGGCGACCGAGATCAGGGTGCCGAGCTTGGGGGAATCCGTGGTCGAGGCCACGGTGGGGCAATGGTTCAAGCAAGCGGGCGACGCGGTCGCGGCCGATGAGCCCCTGGTCGAGCTCGAAACCGACAAGGTGACGGTCGAGGTGCCCGCGCCCGCATCCGGCGTTCTCGCCGAGATCGCGGTGAAGCAAGGCGACACCGTCGCGGTCGGCGCCGTGCTCGGCACGATCGGTGACGGCGCGGCCATGCCTGAAGCGGCGGCGCCGGTGAGAACGCCCGCGCCGCCGACCGGACCCAAAAAACTCGAACGCGAGCCGAGCCCGCGCCATGAGATCGGCATGGAAGAGATGCCGCCCTCGCCTGCCGCGCGCAAGCTCCTGGTCGAATCCGACCTCGGCGCGGGCGAGGTGACCGGCTCGGGCCGGCGCGGTCAGGTGCTCAAGGACGACGTGACGAAAGCCGCCGAGGCGCTCCGCACGCGCGAGCGCAAGGAGAAGGCGCCGCCCCCGGCCCGCGCGCCGATCGCTTCGGGCGATGCCGCGCGCGAAGAGCGCGTGCGCATGTCGCGGCTCCGCCAGACCATCGCCAAGCGCCTCAAGGAGGCGCAGGACACCGCCGCCATGCTCACCACCTTCAACGACGTGGACATGAGCGCGGTCATGCGATTGCGGAGCGAGCACCGCGACGCTTTCGAGAAGCGGCACGGGGTCAAGCTCGGCTTCATGGGATTTTTCGTCAAAGCCGCGGCGCAGGCCTTGAAGGACGTTCCCGCCGTCAATGCCGAGATCGACGGCGAGGACATCGTCTACAAGAACTACTACCACATCGGCATTGCCGTCGGCACCGAGCGCGGCCTTGTCGTGCCCGTGTTGCGCGACGCCGATCGCAAGAGCCTCGCCGAGATCGAAAGCGCGATCGCCGATTTCGGCGTCCGCGCCCGCAGCGGCAAGCTATCGCTCGAGGAGCTGCAAGGCGGGACCTTCACCATTTCCAATGGCGGCATCTACGGCTCGCTGCTCTCGACCCCGATCCTCAACGCGCCGCAATCGGGCATCCTCGGCATGCACCGCATCGAGGAGCGCGCGGTGGTGCGCGACGGCGCGATCGTGGCACGGCCGATGATGTATCTCGCGCTCTCCTACGACCACCGCCTGGTCGATGGACGCGAGGCCGTCACCTTCCTCGTCCACGTCAAGGAAGCGCTCGAAGACCCCAAGCGTCTCGCAGTGGATTTCTAGGGCGATGGCGCAATACGACCTCATCGTCATCGGCACCGGTCCCGGCGGCTATGTCTGCGCCATCCGCGCAGCACAGCTCGGCATGAAAGTCGGCGTGGTCGAGAAGCGCGCGACCCACGGCGGCACCTGCCTCAATGTCGGCTGCATCCCGTCGAAGGCGTTGCTCCATGCGAGCGAACGCTACGCCGAAGCGGAACACGGCTTTGCCGCCATGGGCATCAAGGTCGCGCCGGTTCTCGACCTTGCCGCCATGCTCGCCTTCAAGGATGCGGGCGTCAAAGGCAATGTCGATGGCGTCGCCTATCTCCTGAAGAAGCACAAGATCGACCACTTCCACGGGACGGGCCGCGTGCTCGGAGCGGGCAAAGTCGAGGTCACCTTCATCAACGGCGAGAAGCAGGTGGTGGAGACGAAGGCGATCGTCATCGCTACGGGATCGGAGGTCATGAGCCTTCCCGGCATCGCCATCGACGAGAAGCGCATCCTGTCCTCGACCGGGGCACTTTCGCTTGCCGAAGTGCCGAAGCGCATGGTCGTGATCGGCGCGGGCTATATCGGGCTCGAGCTCGGCTCGGTGTGGTCGCGGCTCGGGGCGCAAGTCACCGTGATCGAGATGCTCGACCGCGTCGCGCCCGGGCTCGACGGGGAGGTGGCCAAGCAGTTGCAGCGCACGCTTGCCAAGCAAGGCATCGCCTTCAGGCTTGGCACCAAGGTCGCGGGCGTCGACAGCACGGGCAAGTCCCTTGAATTGACTCTCGAGCCGGCCAAGGGCGGCGCGGCCGAGACGCTCGAATGCGACGTGGTTCTTGTCGCCGTTGGCCGCGTTCCCAACACGCAAGGCCTCGGTCTCGCCGAAGCCGGGATCGCCACCGACAATCGCGGCCGGATCGCAGTCGATGACAAATTCGCAACCGGCCTGCCCGGAATCTACGCCATCGGCGACGTGATCGAAGGCCCGATGCTGGCGCACAAGGCCGAGGAGGAAGGCGTGGCGGTCGCCGAGAGTCTGGCGGGCCAAGCCGGGCATGTCGATTACCGCACGATTCCGAGCGTGGTCTATACCGCGCCGGAGGTCGCCTCGGTCGGCAAGACCGAGGAGGAGCTGAAGGCGGCCGGCGTCGCCTACAAGGTCGGGAAGTTTCCCTTCACCGCCAACGGCCGCGCCAAGGTCAACCGCACGACCGAAGGCTTCGTCAAGATCCTCGCCGACGCGACCACCGACCGGGTGCTCGGCGTGCATATCATCGGCGCCGACGCCGGCACCATGATTGCCGAGGCGGTGACGCTGATGGCGTTCGGCGGCTCGGCCGAGGACCTCGCCCGCATCTGCCACGCCCATCCGACCTTGAACGAGGCGGTGAAGGAAGCGGCGCTCGCCGTGGACAAGCGCCCGATCCATATGTGAGCAGGGCTAGCGCAGATTGCGCGGCGTGTCGGCGAGAACCGAGGCGAGGAGCGCGGCGAAGCCCAGGAGCTCGGTAAGCGCGATGATCGCATGCCCCCACTCCCAGCGGGAGCGGTAGGTGGTCCAGTCGCTTGGCACAGGGCCGTTGACCCATTTCACGAGCTCGACATTGACGGGGTAGACCAGCGCCCACCACAGAATAAGCGCGAGCGCGAACAGAAGCACGGCGGCGAGCGCCATGCCTGCCCCGGGGCGGCGATGCTCGCGGGTGAAATAGGCGAGAAGTCCGAGCGCGATGACGGTGGCGACGAAGATCGCAGCCCCGACCGAGCCGAACGCGGCGTAGAGCCCGCCCTGCACCGTCGATCCGACCCAGAGATACTGGTCCCAGCCCAGGCGCGAGGGAAGCTGCATCAGATGGCAGAAGCCGAGCCCGAGCGTGAGCGCGGCAAGCATGACCGCGGCGAAGCGGGTTCCCTTGAGCAGCATGTCGTTCCCTCTCTCTTGCTCGGCCGCGCCGCCGCTCACAGTTGCGAGTCTTCGCCCGGCTCTTCGACCACGCGGAAGCGATGCACCACGAGGTCATCGATCTCGACCTCGCGCAGGCGCGCTTTGCGGATCTCCAGCGCACCGATGGCGAGAGCGCCGATGGCGAGCGCACCGACGGCCAGCGCGCCCATGGCCAACGACCCAACCGCCACCGTTCCCAGAGCCGTGGCGCCCGAGGCGACCGCGTGAAGCTTCAGCGGCGACGATCCTGCCGAGCGCGCACGACTTGCCTCACGCGCATCGTCTCTGCGCGGAGCGGAATTCCGCGCGAGAGCGGCGAGACACATCGCCCCAACGATGAATGCCAATCCGCGCACGACACCTCCAACGCCGCTGCTTCTAGCACGTTCCTTGCGCCGGCGCTCCGTCCCTAATCGAGGGTACGGCGGAAGCGGAACAGAGCAAGCCCCATCGCCGCCAGCATGAAGAGCACCAGCGCCAGCACGTCGGTGTGCATGTCGGCAAAGCCGATGCCTTTGAGCGTGATGCCGCGCACGATGCGCAGGAAATGGGTGAGCGGCAGGAGCTGGCCGATGGCTTGCGCCCACTCCGGCATGCCGCGGAACGGGAACATGAAGCCCGACAGCAAAATATTGGGCAGGAAGAAGAAGAACGTCATCTGCACCGCCTGGAGCTGGTTCTCGGCGATGGTGGAGAAGGTGTAGCCCACGGCGAGGTTGGCGGCGGCGAACAGGGTCGCAAGCCCGACCAGGAGCCAGACGCTGCCCATGATGGGCACCCCGAACAGGACGTGCGCCGCGCCGACGATGATGGTCATCTGCACGAAGCCGACGACAACGAAGGGCGCGATCTTGCCGATCATGATCTCGACCGGCCTGATCGGCATGGCGAGCAGGCTCTCCATGGTGCCGCGCTCGATCTCGCGCGTCACCGCAAGCGCGGTGAACATCATCATGGTCATGGTCAGGACCACGCCGAGCAGCCCCGGCACGATGTTGTACTGGGTGATGCCCTCGGGGTTGTAGCGGTTCTGCACGGTGATGCCGAAGGGCGGCGCGGTGTTGGTCAGATCGTCGTCGGGCCCGCGCAGCTCGCGCCTCATCGCCGTGTCGATCAGGCCTTGCAGCGCCGACACCGCCGTACCGGTCGCGACCGGATCGGTCGCATCGGCGATCACGAGGACCTGGGGACGGTCGCCCCGGCGCACGTCGCGCTCGAAGCTTGCCGGGATCTCGACCGCGAACTGCACGTCGCCCCTCCGCACCAGCCGGTCGAGCTCGGCCGAATCGTGCACCTGCACCTTGAAGTCGAAATAGTCGGTGTTGCGCATGGACGCGAGCACGGCGCGGGTCAGCGGCCCGTCGTCGCGGGTGAGCACCGCCGTCGGCAGTTGCTTGGGGTCGGTATTGATGGCGTAGCCGAACAGCACGAGTTGCATGATCGGCACGATGATCATGGTGGCGAAGGTCATGCGGTCGCGCCGCATCTGGACGAATTCCTTGATGACCACCGCCCACATGCGCCGGAAGAAGCCGGGATCGCGCCGCTCGCTCGCGCCGTACTGGTAGGGCGTGCCGGTCATGCGAAATTGTCCTTGGCATTGTTCATCAGCAGAATGAACACGTCTTCGAGGCTCGGCGCGCCGCGCGTCCAGCGATGGGCGCCGTCTTGTTTCTTGGCGGCGGCGATGGCGGCGTCGAGCGCGGCGTGGTCACGGCCCGAGACGTGAAGCTCGGCGCCGAACGGCGCCACCATGTCGATGCCCGCGCGGCGCTGAAGCGAAGCGCCGAGCCCCCGCAAATCGCCGCCCGAGACGATCCAGGTGTTCAGCCCCGACTGCGCCACGACTTCTTTGGCGGTGCCTTGCGCCAGCAGCTCGCCGAACGCGATATAGGCGAGTTCGTGGCAGCGCTCGGCTTCGTCCATGTAATGGGTGGAGACGAGCACGGTGATGCCCTCGGCGGCGAGGTTGTGGATTTCGTCCCAGAACTCGCGACGCGCCTTGGGATCGACGCCGGCGGTCGGCTCGTCGAGCAGAAGGAGCCGCGGCTCGGGCAGGATACAGGCGCCGAGCGCCAGCCGCTGCTTCCAGCCGCCCGACAATTCGCCCGCGAGCTGGTCTTGCCGCCCGGCGAGCCCGAGCCGGTCGATGGCGCGGGACGCCGCGTCTTTTGGGTGCGGCACGCCGTAGACGCGGGCGACAAATTCGAGGTTCTCGCGGATCGAGAGGTCGGAATAGAGGCTGAAGCGCTGGGTCATGTAGCCGACATTGCGCTTGATCGCCTCGGATTGGGTTCTGATGTCGTAGCCGAGGCAGGTGCCTTGGCCCGCGTCGGGGGTCAGCAACCCGCACAGCATCCTGAGCGTCGTGGTCTTGCCGCTGCCGTTCGGGCCGAGAAAGCCGTAGATCTCCCCCTTCGGCACTTTCAGGCTGAGGTCGCGCACCACGGTGCGGCCGTCGAAACTTTTGGTCAGGCCGTTCACGTCGATGGCGATTTCCTTCATCGCCGCACCAATTGCTCGCCGGGAGCGAGTTTCACCGTCACCGGCTGGCCGGCGGTGAGATCGGCCGCCTCCCCGTCGGGCCGCGCCTCGACGAGATAGACGAGCTTCTGCCGCTGCTCGCGCGAAAAGATCACCGGCGGGGTGAACTCGGCCTCGCGCGAGATGAAGCTGATCTTGGCGTGGAGGTCGGCGGCGCAGCCGTCGCAAGAGAGCGCGACGCGCTGATCGACGCGGAGCTGGGAGCGCTCGGTCTCGGCGACGAAGAAGCGGACTTTGAGATTGCGCGGCGGCAACAGCGCCGCCACCGCCTGGCCGATTTTCACCACTTCGCCCGGCCGGAAATAGATCTCCTGCACCGTCCCGTTTGCGGGCGCGAGCACGTTGCGCTTGCCGAGATTCTTCTCGGCTTCGGCAAGCGCATGGCGCGCCGCCTCGGCGTTGGCGGCCGCCGCGTCGATCATGTCGGAGCGGCCGGGGAGCCGCGCCGCCGCGATGCGCTTCTCGGCCTCGGCCACGGTCGCCTGATTGCGATCGTGCTGGGCGATGGCGTCGTCGAGCTGCGCCTTGGTGTTCCAGCCCTTACCGAACAGGGACTGGGCGCGGTCGAGATTGTTGCTCGCGACTTGCAGCATGGCCTTGGCCTCGGCAAGCGCGGCTTCGAGCACCTCGATTTCGCCCGGCCGCTGCAATTCGGCCTTGGCGTCGGCGAGGCGGGCGTCCGCTTCGGCGGCACGGGCTTTCGCTGCCGCGACCGCCGCCTCCTGCTCGGAGCTTTCCAGCGTGAAGACCGGGTCGCCCTGCTTCACGCTGTCGCCTTCCTCGACGGAGAGCGCCTCGATGCGGCCGCCCTGCTCGGAGCCGACGAGAACGAGATCGGCCTCCATGTAGCCGGGGAACGCGGGCTCATTGTTCGCCGAATAGCTGGTGAGCAGGAGGGCGCCGGCGGCCACGACGAGGGCGCCGATGATGACGACAATCCGCTTCATCGCGCCTCTCCACTACCGCTCGCCGGCCGCGCCCGGATCGCTTCGACGAGAAGATCGACATGAGTGGCGAGCAGCTTGTCGGTATCGAGATGATGGTGGCGCTCGAACAGCGTGCGCCAGACGACGGCAAGCAGGACCGGCGCGATGAGGAGCTGGGGAAAGTCACGCAGAGCGGTCGGCCTGAACTCGCCGCGCTCGATCCCACGATCGATGAACGCTTTCAGCGTTTCGCGCGCCTTGGCGATGACCTGGTCGTAATAGAATTCGGTGAGCTCGGGGTGCTTGTGGCCCTCGGCGATGAGGAGGCGCGCGATCAGCACGCGGCGCGACAGCACGAGCTCCTGTAGGAAGGCGAGGAACGGTCCCTTGAGGAAGGCCTCGCAGGAGAGCTCGGTGCCGAGCATGCGCTCGCGCATGGCGTCGAACAGCGGGGTGATGACGCTGCGGATGACGGCCTTGAACAGCTCTTCCTTGGTCTTGAAGTAGAGGTAAGGCAGGCCCTTGCTGACCTTGGCGCGCGCAGCCACGTCTTCGAGCCTGGTCGCGGCATAGCCGTTGGCGGCGAATTCCTCGAAGGCCGCGGCGACGATCTCGTTCGGGCGCCCGTCCTTGCGCGTACGGCGTTTTGGGCTCTCCGGCCTCGCGGCGCTCTCTTTCCTCCTCGCGGTTCCCGCTCTCGCCATGGCCCTGCCCTCGCCTCCTGCCACCTTCGGTGCCGCCTCAACTTATGACTGACCGGTCAGTATTGCAAGGACCGTAAGATTTCTCATCTAGGGCAACGGGTTATGATTCAGAGCTGACGGCAAAATGGTGAAGAACGATGCGCCGGGTACGCCTAAGCGCGGGGGTGGGCTCGCCCACATTCGCCGACGAATAAGAGAGCGTCCGAACCGAGCTTCTCCGGCAGAAGGGCGCGATAACGCGCGACCGCAGACCCAACGCGCACAAATTCCGGGAACGCTTTACAGGCAGGCGTCACAAGATATCGCTATCGGCGATCGCGTCGCCAAGTCGCATCGAGCTTTGGCATCCTGCATCGATCCTTGTCGGTTTTGCAGTTCGCTCTCACGCGAGAGTGTCACGGTGGCCTCCCGAAGATGTGATCTCTTTCTCGGTTCCCGAAGAACCTAAGGCCACGCTTGCGAAACAACGATCGCGTTATGTCGTGAGTCTTGGCTGCGGCGTTCTGGCACTGGAGCGCGAAGCCTCGGCGCGCGTAGGGGGATGCTCCCAACGGATGGAGAGCGTCATGAAACTTTCTCCTCGCAATCTTCGGCACGTTCGCTCGAGGCAAATCATTGGCGGCGCCGAGATCGATCGCCGGGGCGCATTGGAATGCATGATCTGGGCCGGCACCGGCGTCTTGTGGACGCTCTCGGGAGGCGTGCCGAAATCCTTGGGCCTGCTCGGCGATGCGTTCGCCGCAGAAACTTCGGCCTTCACCTTCGCGCATATCAGCGACAGCCATATCGGCTTCAACAAGCCGGCCAATCCGGATGCGATCGGCACGCTTCGCGAGGCCATCGGCAAGGTCAAGGACCTAAAGACGCGTCCGGCCTTCATGATCCATACCGGCGATATCACCCATCTTTCCAAGCCGGAAGAATTCGACGATGCCGACCAGCTCATCGGCGAGGCCAGGCTCGACGTTCACTACGTTCCCGGCGAGCATGACGTTATCGACGAGGGCCTCGGCAAGGCCTATCTCGCCCGTTACGGCAAGAACGCCAAGGGCTCCGGTTGGTACAGCTTCGACGATCACGGCGTTCACTTCATTGCCCTCGTCAACGTGATCGACCTCAAGGCCGGCGGCATTGGACGGCTCGGGCCCGACCAGCTCGCCTGGCTCGCCGACGACATCAAAGACAAATCGGACTCTACGCCGATCGTCGTCCTCGCCCATATCCCGCTCTGGACCGTCTATGCCGAGTGGGGCTGGGGCACCGATGACGGATTGCAGGCCCTCAATCTCTTAAAGCGGTTCGGCTCGGTGACGGTGCTGAATGGGCACATTCACCAAATCGTACAAAAGGTCGAAGGCAATATGACCTTCCATACG
>DATEMT010000028.1:0-3690 GCA_035275445.1 Methyloceanibacter sp.
TGCTGTTTTTCAGCGGCGGGGCGGTCGCCGCGCTGCTGAGCTCGTTCCTCGCCTATCTGAGCCGGACGATCGCCTTGGAAGCGCCTCACCGCCGTGACCTCAGGCGCGGCCTCCAGATCGTCGGCATCGCCGTCGTCGTCGGCAGCGCCGCGGCATTTCTCACCGGAATGAACATGGTGGGATCGGCCGCCTCGGAGCGCTCAAGTTCGCACCCCAAAGGCCCGAAAGAACAGAAGCGCCCGGAGGGCGACGCGGCGCCGACGGCTCTGCCGAGCGAGAGCGAGCGGGTCGAAGCGCCCAAGCCCATAGGCGCGAGCGGCGTGTGACCGCTGCGCGGTTTGGTGCGCGCCGGCTGAGACGGCCTAAGGCGGACCGGTGATTTCGCGGGTGAAATCGCGCCAAAGGCGCCGCAGGTCGACGGTAAGGTCGCTGACCTTCTCGCCGACGACGGTCCAGTTCACCATTCGGGTTCCCTGGAGAGGATCCGATCTGGCATCGACAACATAGGCCGCGACGACCGTGAGCACGGCCCCGAGAATCATGCCGAAAAGAAGTCGCATCCCCGTTCCCCTCAAGAACCACAATCATAGGCTGCTGCGAACCAAAGAGGAAGTGCAAGCCGCGCGGGCATCTTTGGCTCTTTGAGGGGCGGGAGCCATGCCCGCTTCATGACAGCCTTCAGGCTTGGCGACCCTTGGGGCTGCGCGAAATGCGCGTTCATCCAATTCGTGCCGAAATCGGCGAGGTCGGCTGCCTCGATCAGTTCGCTCCGCGCGCGCCCGACGCTGCCCCGACTTGCCCGGCCTTCAGCCAGATAGTCGCGGAGGATCGTCGCGAAATAATCCTCGCCCGGCCAATCGACGATCCCGTGCTCGTCATCGAGGCATTCCACTTCGCGCGTCTCGGGGCCCTTAAGCCCGAGACAGCGATAATGGCGGCGCACGCGGCGCTTGGCGGGGAGATCGGCGCGATATTCGGCGAAGTGCAACAATGTCGTGGTGTCGGGATTGGCGCCCATTCTGAGAATGCGTCCGCCGACCCGGCATAGGCGATCGAGCGGCGAGCCGGGCCCGTAATAGTCGTGCCAAGGGGCATGGGCGAGCAGCTCTTGGGCGCGGCGTCCGCGCGCGCCGAAGCGGCCGCTCGGGTTGTCGGTGACAAGCGTGCGCTCGCGCCGGCGAAAGACCTCGGCGAAATAGCCGACCTCGTGCAACACGGGCGCGGTGGCGGGATCGAAGGGAGGCGTGCCTTCAAGAACGCTCAACCGCTCGGGTTCGGGGAGCCGGTTGGCCTGGTCATGCGCGATCTCGGCGCCCAGGATCATGAGCAGCGTGCCGTCGCCGCCGACGGCCTCGTCCAGCGCATCGAGCAGGGTCTCGGGCCCGTCGCGCAACGGGCCGATGGCGCGCAACGACGCGTGAATCATCAGCGTGTCGCCGTCCCGCAAGCCGAGACGCCGGAGATCGTCGAGCAAAGTCTCGACGATGAAGGCGGCGGCCACGCTCAGCCGCTGGCGGCGCGACGCTGATCGTCGGTGGCGACGAGCGTCTCCCGCTGTGGTACGGGTTCGAGCGCCGCCTCGACGGCGTCATCGACCGTGGCGAGCCAAACGAAGCGCACCGCTTGCCGCGCGGCTTCGGGCACGTCCTCAAAGTCCTTCCTGTTGCGCTCGGGCAAGAGCACGGTGGTGATGCCGGCGCGCACGGCGGCAAGCACCTTGTTCTTCACCCCGCCGATCGGCAGCACGAGACCGCGCAGCGAGATTTCGCCGGTCATGGCCGTGTCGCTCCTGACCGTGCGCCCGGTAAGCAGCGAGGCAAGCGCGGTGAACATGGCGACGCCCGCGCTCGGGCCGTCCTTGGGGATAGCGCCGGCGGGCACGTGCACGTGGATGTCGGACTTCTCGAACGCGGCGGGATCGACGCCGAGCGTCGCGGCGCGCGCCTTGACCAGGCTGAGCGCGGCCTGCGCGCTCTCCTTCATCACCTCGCCGAGCTGGCCGGTGAGGATCAGCCTGCCGCTTCCCGGCACCTTGGCCGCCTCGACGAACAGGATATCGCCGCCGGTTGGCGTCCAGGCGAGCCCGGTCGCAACCCCGGGCAGGGAGGTTCGCATCGCCACCTCGCTCTCGAAGCGGCGCGGGCCGAGGATCGCTGGCAGCTCATCGGCGCCGATCCTGACGCTCGTCGTACCGCCCTCGGCGATGCGCATGGCGACGCGGTGGCAGATCGCGCCGAGATCGCGCTCGAGATTGCGGACGCCCGCCTCGCGGGTGTAGTCGCGGATGATGGCGCGGATGGCATCCTCTTCGATCGCGCATTGCTCGGGGGTAAGCCCGGTCGCTTCGAGCCGGCGCTTGACCAGATAACGCTTGGCGATCTCGACCTTCTCGTCCTCGGTGTAGCCGGGGAGTTCGATCACCTCCATGCGATCGCGCAACGGCCCGGGGATCTGGTCGAGCACGTTGGCCGTGCCGATGAACATGACCCGCGACAGATCGAACGGCACCGCGAGATAATTGTCGCGGAACGTTGCGTTCTGCTCGGGATCAAGCACCTCGAGCAGCGCCGCCGACGGGTCGCCGTGGAAGCTTGTGCCCAGCTTGTCCATCTCGTCGAGCATCATCACGGGATTGCGCGTGCCGGCTTTGCGGATCGACTGGATCACGTTGCCGGGCAGCGCCCCGATATAGGTCCGCCGGTGGCCCCTGATCTCGGCCTCGTCATGCACGCCGCCAAGCGACAGCCGCACGAATTTGCGGCCCATGGCCCGGGCGATCGATTGGCCGAGCGAGGTCTTGCCCACGCCGGGCGGTCCGACGAAGCACAGGATCGGGCTCTTGCCCTCGGGCTTCAGCTTGCGCACCGCGAGATATTCGAGGATGCGCTGCTTGATCTTGGGCAGGCCGTAATGGTCCTCGTCGAGGATGCGGCGGGCTTCGGCGATGTCGATCTGCTCGTCGGACAATTTCGACCAGGGCAGCTCGATCAACCAATCGAGATAGGAGCGGACCATGCCGTGCTCGGCGGATGCCTCGGGCATGCGCTCGAGCCGCTTCAGCTCCTTCAGCGACTGGTTCTCGGCTTCCTCGGGCATGCCGGCTTTGGCGATCGCCTCGCGCAGCTCGACGATCTCGGCCTGGCCATCCTCGCCCTCGCCAAGCTCCTTTTGGATCTGGCGAAGCTGCTCGCGCAGGATGTGCTCACGCTGGCGTCCGGACAGCGATTCTTGCGTCTGCTCGCCGATCTGCTTGGACAGCCGCAACACCTCGATCTGCTGGGCGAGGTAGCGCAACAGCTTGTCGAGACGTTCGCCGACGTCGAACGTCTCCAGCAGGTCCTGCTTCTCGGCCGGCGTGAGGTCAGAGACATTGGCGACGAAGTCGGCCAGCGCGGACGGCGACTGAATCTGCTCGATGGCCGAGACGATCTCGGTTGGCAGGTTGGGCAGCAGCGAAATCGCCTCGCGGGCGCGCTCCTTCAGCTGGTGCACGCGCGCGGCGATCTCAGTGGACAGCACTTCGGCCTCGCCGACCTCGTCGACGCGCGCCACCAGGAACGGATAGCCCGGCAGGAATCCCAGCACGCGGAAACGCCGTATGCCGCGCATCACCAAATGATGGTTGCCGTCAGGCGCGGTGACATAACGCAAGATTTCGCCCACGGCGCCGACGCGATGGAGATGCTCGGG
>DATEMT010000029.1:0-3707 GCA_035275445.1 Methyloceanibacter sp.
CTGGGGCTGGTTCTGAGCCGAATGGCGGCAGGCCGCATCGTCGTCTATGGCGCCTCCCTGGCCGTTTCGGCGGCGGCGCTTGCCGTCTCGGTCGCTGCACTTCTTGGCCAAGATCCGGAACAAGTCCTGACTTATCCGGTCGGATTGCCCTGGCTCGGCGCGCATTTCCGCCTCGACGCCCTCTCCGCCTTCTTTCTTGCCGTCGTCAATTTGGGGGGCGCCGCCGCGAGCCTCTACGCGCTCGGTTACGGCCGGCACGAGGAGGCCCCGCAGCGCGTGCTTCCCTTCTACCCGCTGTTCCTTGCGGCGATGAATCTCGTCGTCGTCGCCGACGACGCTTTTACCTTCCTGTTCGCCTGGGAGTTCATGTCGCTGTCGTCATGGGCTCTGGTCGTGGCGCATGACCGCGAGCGCGAGAACCTGCATGCCGGCTACGTCTATATTGTCATGGCGAGCTTCGGCACGCTCGCGCTCCTTCTCGCCTTCGGTCTGCTCGCAGGCGCCGACGGCGCCTTCTCCTTCGCCGCGATCCGTGACGCCGACCACGCGTCAGCGCTGATTTCGCTCGTCGTCGTTCTGGTCTTGATCGGCACCGGGTCCAAAGCCGGTCTCGTCCCGCTTCACGCCTGGCTCCCGCTCGCCCATCCCGCCGCGCCGAGCCACGTCTCGGCCCTGCTTTCGGGCGTGATGACCAAAGTCGCGGTTTATGCCTTCGTGCGCATCGTCTTCGACCTGATCGGGACGACGCCTTGGTGGACGAGCCTCGCCGTGCTCGCGCTCGCGGGCATCACCTGCGTGATGGGCGTGCTCTATGCGTTGATGCAGCACGACCTGAAGCGCCTCCTCGCCTATCACACCGTCGAGAATATCGGCATCATCTTCATCGGGCTCGGGCTTGCGCTCGCGTTCCAATCCTACGGCTTCCGGGCGGCGGCCGCGCTCGCGTTCACCGCTTCCCTCCTCCACGTCCTCAATCACTCGCTGTTCAAGAACCTCCTGTTCCTGGGCTCGGGCGCCGTGCTGACGGCGACCGGCGAGCGCGACATGGAGAAATTGGGCGGACTCATTCACGGCATGCCGCTCACCGCCTTCACCTTTCTTGTCGGCTGCGTCGCCATTTCGGCCCTACCGCCGCTGAACGGCTTCGTCTCGGAATGGCTCACGTTCCAGGCGATCCTGTTGAGCCCGGAGCTTCCGTCATGGAGCCTGAAATTTCTCGTGCCTGCTGTTGGCGCGCTGCTCGCGCTCTCCGCCGCCTTGGCTGCCGCCTGTTTCGTCAAAGCCTTCGGCGTCACCTTCCTGGGGCGCGCGCGCAGCAAGGAAGCCGCCAATCCGCGCGAGACCGATCCCTTCTCGTTGACGTCGATGTTCGCGCTTGCCTTGCTGTGTCTCCTTGCCGGGGTCCTGCCGGGCTTTTTCATCGATGCGCTGGCGCCGGCGACCACCTCGATGGTCGGCGAAAGCATGCCGCTCCAGCGCGACCTGCCCTATCTCTCGATCGTTCCCATCGCGTCGCGAGGCATCTCCTATAACGGTCTTCTCGTCTTCGTTTTTATCGTGCTGGCAGCGACCGCTTCGGTCGCGCTCATTCACGGATTGGCGACGCGCAGCCACCGGCGAGGGCCGGCCTGGGATTGCGGCTATCCCGACCCGCGGCCCGAAACCCAGTACACAGCATCGAGCTTCGCCCAGCCCATTCGCCGCGTGTTCGGAACGCTCGTGTTCCGCGCCCGCGAGGAGGTCACCATGCCGCCGCCGGGCAGCACTGCCGCGGCGCGGCTGACGGTTCGCCTGAGCGATGTGCTGTGGGACACGCTCTACGCGCCGATCGGCGCCTTGGTCGAGCGCATCGCCGCCTTCGTCAATCCGCTCCAGTTCTTGAGCATTCGCCACTATTTGAGCTTCGTGTTCGCGGCCCTTGTCGGCCTCCTATTCGTGCTCGCGCTATGGCCATGATCCTCAATCTTGCGGTGCAGGCCGCCCAGATGCTGCTCGTGCTCGCGCTAGCGCCGCTCCTCATCGGTTTCGTGCGCAAGGTCAAGGCACGCCTCCTGCTTCGCCAGGGTCCGCCCCTCCTCCAGCCCTATCGCGATCTCGTCAGGCTCCTGCGCAAAGAAGTGGTCCTCGCCAACAATGCGTCCTGGCTGTTCCGCGCTATCCCTTATCTCATCTTCGCCGCGACCTGGGTTGCCGCCGCGCTCGTGCCAACCTTCGCCTCGGGTCTCATTTTCTCCTGGTCCGCCGATCTCATCGCCATCGTCGCGCTGCTCGGCACCGCCCGCTTCCTGCTCGCGCTCGCCGGACTCGATATTGGCACGAGCTTCGGGGGCATCGGCTCGAGCCGCGAAGTGATGATCGCAACCATCGCCGAGCCGGCCATGCTTATGATCGTGTTCACCTTGGCGCTCGTGGCAGGCACCACCCAGCTCTCCGCCATGGCCGAATTTCTTTCTTCGGGCGAGTCGGGCTTGCGCGTCTCGCTCGGCATGGCGCTGGTCGCGCTCATCATGGTGGCGATTGCGGAGAATGCGCGCATTCCCGTCGATAACCCGGCAACGCATCTCGAGTTGACCATGGTGCACGAGGCCATGGTGCTCGAATATTCGGGACGGCACCTCGCCCTCATCGATCTCGCGGCGGAGCTCAAGCTCCTGCTCTATCTTTCGCTGATCGCCTGCCTGTTCCTGCCCTGGGGTATTGCGCCGCCCGGCGCCCCGCTCGCCGCCTTTGCGCTCGGTATCGCCGCTTATGTCGCCAAGCTCGCCGCGCTCGCCTTCCTGCTCGGCCTGTTCGAGACCTCGATCGCCAAGATGCGCGTGTTTCGCGTGCCCGACTTCCTTGGCGTCGCGCTCATGCTTGGCCTCCTTGCCACCCTGCTCATGTTCGTGTCGCGGAGCCACTGAGATGAGCACGCTCACCTTCGACATCGCCCATCTCCTGGCCGGCTCGCTCGTATTGGTGAGCTTCCTCCTGCTCTACCAGGATCGCCTCTATGCGTTATTGAACGTCTATGCGCTGCATGCGCTTGTGCTCGCCGCAGCCGTGGCGTGGCAAGCCTACGCGCAAGACGCGCCGCAGCTTTACATCACCGCCGCCATCGCGCTCCTGTTCAAAGCCATCGTCATACCGGTCGCACTGCACCGCATCATCGCCAAGCTCGGCATCCAGCGTCACATCGAGACCGTCGGCGGCATCGGCTCCACCATGCTGCTCGGCATGGGGTTGGTCGCGCTTGCCATGGTCGTGACCTTGCGCGCAACCGAAGGCGCCGATCTCCTCGTCCGCGAGGACCTCGCCTTCGCCCTTGCCGTGGTCCTGCTCGGACTTCTGATGATGGTCACGCGGCGCAATGCCGTGAGCCAGGTCGTCGGCTTCATGTCGCTCGAAAACGGACTCGTTCTCGCCGCGACCGGCGCCAAGGGCATGCCCTTCGTGGTCGAGATCAGCGTCGCCTTCTCCATCCTGATCGCTTTCATCGTGATCGGCATCTTCCTGTTTCGCATCCGCGAGCGTTTCGACACCGTCGATGTCGGGGCGCTCGATCTCCATCGCGGCGAGGGACGATGAGCTAGATGAGCTTCGATCCGGCCCTCCTGCTTCTGGTTATTCCCGCAGCCGCTGCGGCGCTGATCGCGGCTCTGCCGGGAACGCGGACGATCGCCTATGTCAACGCTTGCGCCTCCTTTTTGACCCTGCTCGCTGCGCTT
>DATEMT010000030.1:0-4158 GCA_035275445.1 Methyloceanibacter sp.
CGCCGGCGACCGCCGACCTTCTTGCCAAGATGGCGCACGGGCTCGCGACCGATCTCGCCTCGACCGTGCTTCTTGCCACCGACAAGACGGTGCTCGCCGCGCCCGCCATGAATGTGCGGATGTGGCGGCATCCCGCAACGCAGCGAAATCTCGCCACGCTCCGCCAAGACGGGATCCGCTTCGTCGGACCTGACGAAGGCGAGATGGCATGTGGCGAATTTGGACCCGGCCGCATGGCCGAGCCGCAGGCGATCCTTGCCGCGATCGAAAAGAGCCTCGGCGCGAGCGAAACGGAATCGCGCGCGGGCGCAACACCGATCAGATCGCTTTCAGGGATGCGCGTCCTCATCACCTCCGGGCCGACGCACGAGCCGATCGACCCCGTGCGCTATATCGCCAACCGTTCCTCCGGCAAGCAGGGCCATGCCTTGGCGCGCGCCGCAGTCTCGCTCGGCGCCGATGTGACGCTGGTGACCGGTCCGGTGTCGCTCCCCGATCCCGACGGCGCGCGCGTGGTGAGGGTAGAGACGGCAGAGGAGATGCTCGCCGCCGCGCTCGCGGGCCTTCCCGCCGACATTGCCATTTGCGCCGCCGCTGTTGCCGATTGGCGCGCGGAGGGCACGATGACGCAGAAATTGAAGAAAGGCGACGCAGCGACCTCGCTCCGCCTGACCGAGAACCCCGATATCCTGGCAACGCTGGCAAGGCCCGGGCCGATGCGCCCGCGTCTCGTCATCGGCTTTGCCGCCGAGACCGAGAACCTGACCGCGAACGCAAGCGAGAAGCGCCGCGCCAAGGGGGCCGACTGGATCGTCGCCAACGACGTTTCACCGGACACCGGCGTGATGGGCGGCGATAACACTGAGATCCATCTCGTCACCGAAGCGGGCGTCGAGGATTGGCCGCCGCTGAGCAAGGACGAGACGGCGATGCGCCTCCTTGCCCGCGCGGCGGCGAGCCTCGCCGCCAAGCGCCCGGCGGCGGAATGAGCGTCACGGTTCGCGTGAAGCGGCTCCCGCACGGCGAGGGGCTTCCGCTCCCGTCTTATCACTCGAAGGAGGCTGCGGGCCTCGACGTGGTTGCGGCCGTTCCGGAAAGCGCGCCGGTCGCTATCCCGCTCCGGGCCCGCGCGCTCATTCCCACCGGCTTCGCGCTCGAATTGCCGCGCGGCTACGAAGCGCAAGCGCGCCCCCGCTCGGGCCTTGCCCTGAAGCATGGGATCACGCTTCTCAACAGTCCCGGCACCATCGATGCCGATTACCGCGGCGAACTCATGGTGATCCTTGTCAATCACGGCGATGAGCCCTTCCTCGTCCGCCGCGGCGAGCGGATCGCCCAGCTCGTCATAGCCCCGGTCTCCCATGCCGAAATCGTTGTGGCCGAAGAGCTTGCCGGAACGCTGCGCGGGCCGGGCGGCTTCGGCTCGACCGGCTGATCCGCGCCGCTTCGGCTCACATCGTTTCTCAGTTGCGGCTCTCCCCTCGAGGGAGAGCACGCGCACCTGGTGCGCGGTGAGGGGTAAGGCGCGGAGCGCCGTCATTGAAAGCCCTCACCCCGCTCGCCGCTTGAAGCGGCTCGCCATCCTCTCCCGCGAGGGGAGAGGGGAAAGCTTGCTGCCTTACTGGCGGTGAAGCCTTGGAAGGCATAAGTTGTCGGCATGCTCACACTCGAGGAGATCGAACGCTACAAGCGGCAATTGGTGCTGAAGGAGATCGGCGGTGAAGGTCAGCAGAAGCTGAAAGCCTCCCGCGTTCTCGTCGTCGGCGCCGGCGGGCTTGGCTCGCCGCTCATGCTTTACCTCGCCGCTGCCGGGGTCGGCGAGATCGGCATCATCGACTCCGACCGCGTCAGCCTCGACAATCTCCACCGCCAGATCGTCCACGACACCGAGAGTGTCGGCCGGGCCAAGACCAAGAGCGCCGCCGCGGCGATCGAGCGCCTCAATCCGCATGTGGCGGTGCGCCTTTATTCGACCCGTCTCGTGCCCGAGAACGCTCTCGCCATCATCGGCGGCCACGACATCGTCGCCGACGGCTCCGACAATTTCGCCACGCGCTATCTCGTCAACGATGCCTGCTACTTCGCCAAGAAGCCGCTCGTCTTCGCCGCCCTCGGCCCCTTCGACGGCCACCTCACGACCTTCCGCGCGTTCGAGAGCGACGCGAACGGCACTCCCCGCCCGTCTTACCGCTGCCTCTTTCCCGAGCCGCCGCCCGAAGGCACGGTCGCGGCCTGCGCGGAAGCCGGCATTCTCGGCCCGGTCGCCGGCGTCGTCGGCTCCCTTGCCGCGGTCGAAGTGGTCAAGGAGCTGCTTCAGATCGGTGAAGGCCTGGTCGGCAGGCTGCTCCTCTACGATGCGCTCCAGGCGCGGGTGAGCACGGTCGCCTATGGCTGGGATTCCGAAAATCCGCTCAACGGCCGCAACCCGCGCTTTCGCGATCTCGCCCATCACCGCGCTCCCGCCGAGGCCGACGCTTGAGCATGGCGGTTGAGACCATCGCTACGCGCTGCGCCATCGCGGGGGGCGGGCCTGCGGGCATGATGCTCGGCTTCCTGCTCGCTCGCGCCGGCGTCGATGTCGTGGTGCTGGAGAAGCACGCCGATTTCTTTCGCGACTTCCGCGGCGACACGATCCATCCCTCGACGCTCGAGATCATGCACGAGCTCGGACTGCTCGATCAGTTTCTCAAGCTGCCGCACCAGAAGGTGCACGAGATCGCCGGCATTATCGGCGACGAGAAGATCGTGCTCGCCGATTTCAGCCATCTTCCCACCGCTTGCGGCTTCGTTGCCTTCATGCCGCAATGGGACTTTCTCGATTTTCTCGCAAAGCACGGCAAGCGCTATCCGGGCTTTCACTTGCGCATGCAGGCCGAGGCCGACGGCCTGTTGATGGACGGCGACACGGTTACGGGCGTCCAAGCCAAGACGCCCGAGGGTCTGATCGAAATCCGCAGCCCCCTTGTCGTCGCCGCCGACGGAAGGCACTCGACGCTGCGCGGTCTCGCCGGGCTCGAAAGCGAGGATTTCGGCGCGCCGATGGATGTGCTCTGGTTCCGCCTCTCCAAGCGGGCGGGCGACGGATCGGAGACGCTGGGCCGCATCCAGGCCGGGCGCCTCTTCGTGATGCTCGATCGCGGCGACTATTGGCAATGCGCCTTCGTCATTCGCAAAGGCGGTTTCGAGGACTTGCGCGCGCAAGGCATCGACACTTTCCGCAAGGCGGTGGTTGCGCTCAATCCGGCGCTCGCCGGCCGCGTGAACGAGATCGCCTCGTGGGACGACGTGAAGCTGCTCACCGTTCGCGTCGATCGCCTGAAGCGCTGGTACAGGCCGGGGCTTCTGTGCATCGGCGATGCCGCCCACGCCATGTCGCCGGTCGGCGGCGTCGGCATCAATCTCGCCGTTCAGGACGCGGTCGCCGCCGCCAATATCTTATGGCAGCCGCTTCGCCGAGGCACGGTCGCCGAGACCGAACTCGCCAAGGTGCAGGCGCGGCGGCAATGGCCGACCGAGATGACGCAGTGGCTTCAGCTTCTCGTGCAAAAGCGCGTCATCAGCAATGTCTTGAGCATGACGACGCAGCCGCGGGCACCCTTCCCCTTCACGCTGCTCAACCGCTTCCCCGTTCTCCGCCGTTTGCCGGCGCGGCTCATCGGCATGGGCTTCCGCCCCGAGCATGTGAAGACGCCGGAGATTCCTTAAGGGGCGTTTCCCCGCTTCCTTTCGTCATTCCGGCGCAAGCCGGAATCCAGAATGACAATGCACAGACCTTATGACTCTGGACCCCGGCTTTCGCCGGGGTGACGGGTGAGGTCAGAACATCGCCGGGGTGACGGGTGAGATCAGAACATCGCCGGGTGGACGCGGTCCGGCGGCGCGTGTGAGCCAGTGTCCCCTCTCCCCTTGAGGGAGAGGGCTTCCCGCCCGGCGTGCGAAGCGCGACGAGTGGCGGGAAGGGTGAGGGGTGAGTCTGTTGACGCGGTCTTCGCCCGCTTACCCCTCACCGCGCTACGCACGCGTGCTCTCCCTCAAGGGGAGAGCGGGAAGAACGAGAGGGAGCGTTCGCTCAGAACATCGCCGGGTGGACGCGGTCCGGCGGCGCGTGGCCGTCGAGGAAGGTCTTGATGTTGATGATGACCTTCTCGCCCATGTCGA
>DATEMT010000031.1:0-9173 GCA_035275445.1 Methyloceanibacter sp.
AGCGATCGCGTTGACGGTGATGCCCTTGCGCGCACTCTCGAGCGCGAGCGCCCGGGTGAAGCCGATCACGCCGGCCTTGGCCGAGCAGTAATTGGCAAGACCGAGTTGGCCCTTCTGGCCGTTGATCGAGGTGATGTTGACGATGCGGCCGAAGCCCCGCTCGCGCATGCCGTTGATGACTGGGCGGGTTTGGTTGAACAGCGAATCGAGATTGGTCCTAATCACCTGCTCCCATTGCTCGTGCGTCATCTTCTGAAGCATGGCGTCGCGCGAGATGCCGGCATTGTTGACCAGGATCTCGATCGGCCCGACCTCGTTCTGGACGGTGACGATGCCCTGCTCGCAGGCGGTGTAATCGCCGACGTCCCATTTGAACGACGGGATCTTGGTTTCCTTGCTGAACGCCTTGGCGGCGTCGTCATTGCCGGCGTAGTTGGCGGCGACGGTGTAGCCGGCACCTTTCAGTGCCCGGCTGATCGCGGCGCCGATGCCGCGCGTTCCTCCCGTAACGAGAGCGACCCTTCCCATGAACTCCCTCCCTATGAGTGACCTTCGACGCGGGGAGCCCCGAGGGGCCACCCGCGCGGATCGATTGGCAAGCGAAGCGGGATCACTCCCGCTCGACACACATGGCGATGCCCATGCCGCCGCCGATGCATAGCGTGGCAAGGCCCTTCTTGGCATTGCGCTTTTGCATCTCGTGCAGCAGCGTAACGAGCACGCGCGCGCCGGACGCGCCGATCGGATGGCCGATGGCGATGGCGCCGCCGTTGACGTTGACCTTGCCGGCGTCCCAGGCGAGGTCCTTGTTCACCGCCAAGGCTTGCGCGGCGAACGCCTCGTTGGCCTCGATCAAGTCGAGGTCGCCGACGTCCCAGCCCGCCTTTTCCAGAGCTTTGCGCGAAGCCGGGATCGGGCCCGAGCCCATGATCTTGGGATCCACGCCGGCAACGGCCCAGGACGCGATGCGGCCAAGCGGCTTCAGACCGCGCTTCTTGGCTTCCTTCGCGCTCATCAGCACGACGGCGGCGGCGCCGTCATTGATGCCGGAGGCATTGCCCGCCGTCACCGTACCTTCCTTGTCGAAAGCAGGCCTGAGCTTGGCCGCGTCCTCGATCTTGGCGCCCTCGCGGATATATTCGTCCTCGGCAACCACGGTCTCGCCCTTGCGGGTCTTCACCGTCACCGGGGCGATCTCGTCCTTGAACTTGCCGCCCTTCTTGGCCGCCTCGGCCTTGTTCTGCGAATGCGTGGCGAACTTGTCCTGGTCCTCGCGGGTGATCTGCCACTGACGGGCGACATTCTCGGCGGTGGTGCCCATGTGGTAGCCGTTGAAGGCCTCCCACAGCCCGTCCTTGATCATCGAATCGACGAGCTCGAGCGAGCCCATCTTCTGGCCGTTGCGGAGGTGGGCGAGATGAGGCGCAAGGCTCATGCTTTCCTGACCGCCGGCGACGACGACATCGGCATCGCCGGTGGCGATCTGCTGGGCGCCGAGCGCCACGGCCCGCAAGCCCGAGCCGCAGACCTGATTGATGCCCCAGGCGGTTGCCTCGATCGGCACGCCGGCGGCGATCGCCGCCTGGCGGGCCGGGTTCTGACCTTCGCCTGCGGTCAGCACCTGGCCCATGATGACTTCATCGACATCGGCCGGGGCGACCTTGGCCCGTTCGAGCGCCGCCCGAATGGCGACTTCGCCAAGGGTGTGGGCCGGCAGGCTCGAGAGTGCGCCATTGAAGGAACCGACAGGCGTGCGCGCCGCGCCGACGATGACAATATCTTGCTCGCTCATTCTCCATGTCTCCGCTTTCGGGGGTCCAAGGTCATAACTTAGGGAGTCCAAGTAGGGAAGCCCAGGTTTGCACTCCGTTAGGGGCTCGGGCGAAAAGCCCTGGTGCTGTGCACAACGATCGTGCTACTGATTTCGCAGTTGCGGTATAAAACCCCTTGGGCGCCCCCAAGGCGTAGGAGCGATAGGCACGTGGCACGGGACGCTGAACACGAGAGCCGGCCGGTCATCATCAAGAAATACGCCAACCGCAGGCTCTACAATACCGACACCAGCACCTATGTGACACTCGAGGACTTGGCCGAAATGGTGCGGTCCGAGCGAGACTTTGTCGTTTACGACGCCAAGTCCGGCGAAGACTTGACCCATTCAGTGTTGACCCAGATCATCGTCGAGCAGGAAAGCCGCGGCACCAACCTCCTTCCCATCGGTTTCTTGCGCCAGCTCATCCGCTTCTACGGCGACAGCATGCAGAAGCTGGTGCCGAGCTATCTCGAATTCAGCCTCGATTCGCTCACCCGCCAGCAGGAGCAGTACCGGCGGCGATTTGCCCATGCCTTCGGCACGGCGGCCTTCGAGGCGATGCAGGAGCAAGTGCGCAAGAACTTCGACACGTTCGAGCGCGCGCTCGGGATGTTCAGCCCGTTCGGCGCGAACGAGGCCGGCGAAGGCAAGAGCCTGCCGCAAGCGGACAAGGCCGAACCCGGCCCGGCTTCTGTCAAGCCCGGCGAGGACGAAATCGCCAACCTGAAGGCCGAGCTCACCGCCATGCAGGCGCGGCTCGAGCAACTCTCCCGCCGCTAGCCGAACTTTCATCATGAGGTGTGATCCTTCGAGGGCCGCCTTGGCGGCCGTCTCAGGATGAGTTGGGCTACGGGCTGTTGGCGCTGAGGAGATCGTCCCGCGCTTTTTCAAGATGCTGGGTGATGAGCCCGAAGGCGCCTTGCCCGTCGCGTGCGTTGAGCGCATTGAAGATGGCACGGTGCTGGCGGTTGTAATCGTCGATGACGTCGGGCGTCAGGATCTTTTCCTTCATCGCGTCCCACTGCGCGTGAAGCCGCACATGATTGATCTGGCGGTAGACGTAGATGAGCAGCGGGTTCGACGATGCGTGGGCGATGAGGAGATGGAACTCGCCGTCCCATTTCGAGAACGAATCCTTGTCGCCCACCGATTCTTCGGCGTGGCCGAGCACCGCCTCCATGTCGTCGAGATTGCGCCGTGTCGCATGCAGCACGGCAAGCCGCGTGGTGAAGGGCTCGACCGCAAGCCGCGCCTCGATGAGCTGGAGCGGACTGACCTGATCGGCAAGATCGACGTTCCGCCGCGCCGAGGTCGCGCTCGCGCCGACGAAGGTGCCGCTGCCGAGGCGGCGTGACACGAGCCCGGCCTTCTCGAGTTGATCGAGTGCGCGCCGCACCGTGCTTCGCGCCGCCTGGAAAGTCTCGGCCAATTGGCGCTCGGGCGGCAGCCGGTCGCCCTCGCTGTAAGCGCCGGTCTCGATGGCGCGGCGGATATAGGCGGAGATCGCGCGCGGTCCCCGGCTCGGTTTTTCGAAGCCTGCGGGAATGGCTTGCGCGAGACGAAGGCGTTCCTTAGTCAAGGTCTGTCCCTCCGCGCTGGAGGTCCACTTTGGACCCAAACGAAAAAATTGGTTTACAGCTGCTCCGCGTGATGCGCTATAGTCATCTTACAAAGCTTCCTCCATTGGGTCCAGTGGTACGGGACCAAAACCGGACCAATTATTCCGACGCGGGGGTGTGCCGATGAGTGTGCCACAGGGTGTCAAATTCGCCATCATCGGGGCGGGCGTTCACGGCCTCAGCACGGCCTTCCATCTTGCGCAACGGCTGAAAGCGGCGGGCAAGGGCTCGGGCGCCGACATTGTCGTCGTGGACAAGACCGGGGTCGGCGCGGGCGCCTCGGGCATCGCCTGCGGCGTCGTTCGCAACAACTATTTCCAGCCGGCCATGCGCGAGTTGATGGCCCACTCCGTCGAGGTGTGGGAGAGCGACGCCAAGGCCTATTCCTACCATCCCGTCGGCTACATGCAGATCAGCCCCGAAAGCATGCATGCCGACGTCGCCTCGATCTACGACCAGCAGAAGGCGATTGGCTACGAGTCGACCTTCGTCGAGGGCGCCGACGATTCGATGCGGTACATGCGCGGCCTGTTCGACGATTGGCAGGCGCAAGGCATTACGTCGGTGCTGCACGAGAAGCGCGGCGGCTACGCCAACAATCAGGCGAGCATGCGCGGCCTTGCCGCCAAGGCGCAGGAAGAGGGCGTGCGCATTCTCTCCGGCGTCGAAGTGAAGAGCTTCGAGTTCGGCTCCAATAGCGGGGCGGTGACCGCGCTCAACACCAATCAAGGCCGCATCGCCTGCGACACGGTCGTGGTCGGCGTCGGCCCCTGGGTCAACAAGATCTGGAACCTGCTCGAACTGCCGAAGAAGATCACCGTCAAGGCCAACGGCAAGGTTCGCGACGACGTCCCGATGTGGAAATTCTGGTGTCTCGAAGAAGGCACGCTCGGCGTCGATCCGCACATGCACCGGACCAATGACGGGCGCTTCCCGCCGGTGCTGCATGTCGATACCGACGCGCCGCTCCATTCCGACCGCGACGGCAAGCTCATCACCGACAAGCTCTGGGGCATCTATTACAAGCCGGATTTCAATTTTGGCGGCGTCCAGGGCGGCGCCTCGCCCTACAAGGTCGAGCAGGATCCCGATCGGGTCGCGGTCGATCCGTACGGGCCCGAATCGCCCGAGTTCGTCGTCGGCGAAGACTTTATAGAGATGTGGTGCTCGGCCCTCGCCCATTGCCAGAAGCGGTTCGAAGGCCAAATGCCGCGCTATAAGCGCGAGGAGAATTCCGGCGGGATCGGCTGCTTCACCCCCGACAATTTCCCGGTCTTCGACCGGTTCCGCGAGAACGTCTATGTCATCGCCGATTCCAACCACGGCTACAAAATGATCGGTGTCGGCAAGCTCGTGGCGCAGGAACTCGTCGGCGAGACGAGCAGGCTGCTCGAGCCGTTCCGCTTCGCACGCTTTGCCAAAGGAGAGCTACATCCGACCTCTCACAGCCCATTTCCTTGGAGTTGATGAGAAGGGCGTCAGTTTCACATCTGCGGTGGTCAGCGGGAGAGTGCCATGGATCGACGCGTAGAAACGAAGAAGGGCAATCGAGCGGGCCGCTCGAAACCCACGGATATCGAGCAATTCGTCGAGGCGCCGGGGCGGGCTAAGCTCGTCGCCGAAGTGCGGAAGAAGATCGATGCGCTCGGCATCGAATATCTCTATCTCCAATTCATCTCGGTCACGGGCCGGATCATGGGCAAGGGCATTCCCGCCGATCACTGGGAATCGGTGGCGGAGAAGGGCTTCCAGCTCGTTTACGGCGCCACCATGAATTTGTTCCTGAACCGGCGCGGCGACTATCTCGGTTACGGCCCCGAATCCGCCGAACTGGTGGGCATTCCCGAGCCCGAGACCTTCATGCAGCTCCCCTGGGACAAGCGGGTGGCGCGGCTGTGGTGCACGCTGTTCCGCAACCGCGAAGAGCGCAAAGATCCCGGCGCGTTCCTCACCGCGGATTCGCGCGGCAATCTCCGCCGCCTGCACGACCAGTTCCAGAAGGACCACGGGCTCCAGCTTCGTCACGGCACCGAGCCCGAGATGATGTGGCTGAAGAAGGACGCCGACGGTCAGCCGAACGGCGGCTACTCCAACCCCTATTGCTATCACATCGACCAGTTCGAGAGCTTGCGGCCGGTCTACATGCAGGTGATCGACTATTGCCGCAAAATGGGCCTCGACATGATCCAGGGCGACCACGAAGACTCGCCCGGCCAGCTCGAGCTCAACTTTACCTTCGACGACGCGCTCCGCACCGCCGACCGGCTGGCGACCTACCGGCAAATCTGCGCGCAGGTCGCGCGCGAGTTCGGCATCATCGCCTGCTTCATGTGCAAGCCGTTCATGGGGGTGAGCGCCAATGGCTGCCACCACAACATCTCGCTGTGGCGGGGCGGCAAGGACGAGCCGAAGACGCTTGGCAACGACCCCAAGAAGCTGCCCGGAATGACCGAGAACTACATGTACTCGAAGGGCGGCGTGAACACGTTCATGCCCGACACCGACGACGTTCAGCTTCCGGGCAAGGTCGGGCTGATGGCCATCGGCGGCATCGTCAAGCATCTCGGCGCGCTGACCGCGATCGGCTGCTCGACGGTGAACTCCTATCGCCGGCTGTGGGATACGGGCTTTTGGGCGCCGGTGTTCTCCGATTGGGGCTTCCAGAACCGCACCACGGGCTTGCGCGTCTCGGCGCCCGGCCGCTTCGAGTACCGCGCCGTCGACGCCATGGTGAACCCGCATCTGATGGCGGCCGGACTCATCATGGCCATGGATGACGGCATCAAGAACAAGCTCAATCCGGGACCGTCGGAGGAGCGCAACATCTATCAAGCCATGGAGGCGGGAAAGCAGGTCAAGCGGCTGCCGATGACGCTCGGCGACGCGCTTGCGGCGCTGGAGAAGGACCCGGTGATCCGTTCGGCGATGCCGGGCGAAATGTACCGCCTCTACGACGAGTACAAGCGCGACGAGTGGGAGCGGTTCCTCCATACGACCACGGAATGGGACATCAAGACCTATCTCGACTGCCTGCCGTAACCGGACGCTGGAGCAGAGGAGACATCATATGTGCGGAATTGCCGGCCTCATCCATCGCGACGGCGTGACCAATGTCGGCCGGGAGATGACGGCGATGCTGAGGAGCCTCAAGCATCGCGGCCCCGACTCGACCGGATTTGCCATCTACGGCGCCTCCGTCCCCAACGAATACGTCCTGCGCCTCAAGCTCGCCGAGCAGGAGGACATGACGAAGGACCACCGCATCAGGCCCAAGATCAGGGAGCGCCAGGCCGAGGTCGATCGGCGCCTCGCCGAGCTCGGGGCGGAGACGGTCGAGATCGCCGAAGCCACGCCATACGCCTTCCGCTATCGCTTGCGCTACGCCGGCGATACGCGGGCGCTCACCACCGAGCTCGAGCAGATCGAGGGGGCCGAGGTTCTATCCTTCGGCTCGGCTCTCGAGCTGATCAAAGACCTCGGCGATGCGACGGTGGTCTCCGAGCAATACGGGCTCGGCGGCTTCCGCGGCACGCACGGCATCGGGCACACGCGCATGGCAACGGAATCCGACGTCGATATTCGCTCGGCCCATCCCTACTGGGCCTATCCCTACAACGACATCGCCGTGGTCCATAACGGCCAGATCACCAATTACTGGATCATGCGGCGCGAGATGGAGCGGCTCGGACACCGCTTCATGTCGAATTGCGATTCGGAGCTGCTCGCGGTCTACACCGCCAACAATCTCGAGCAGGGCGCGAGCCTGGAGGATTCGCTCAAGTCCTCCATCAAGGACATCGACGGCGTGTTTACCTATGTCGTGGCGACCGAGAACGAACTCGGCATGGCCAAGGATACCATGGCGGCGAAGCCGATGGTTCTCTACGAAAGCGACAACCTCGTCGCGCTCGCCTCGGAGGAAGTCGCCATTCGCGCCATCATGCCGCGCGAGATCGACACGTTCGATCCTTACGATGAGGAGATTCGCGTATGGCAGAGATAGCGCGATCCCAGCTCAGCGAGCAGGAGCGCCGCTCCTACGAGATGGGGCTGCATACCGAGCAGCTCAAAGGCCGCTCGATCCAAAAATTCTTCGACATCGATTTGGGCGACGGGCATGACGGTTTCGCGCTGCCGAACGCCTTCGAGGTCGATTTCAACAAGCGCGCCGAGATCGACGCCGGCAACCTCGAGACCAAAGCCGTCAATCTGCGCATTCGCGAATTGATGGCGGACGGCTACGGCACGATCGTGATCCGCAATCCCGGGGCCAAGCATTCGATCGCGGTCGGCATCCTCAACCGGCTCAATCTCATCATCGACGGCTCGCTCGGCTATTTCGGCTGCGGCCTGATCGACGGGCCAAATGTGCGGATCGCAGGCCGGGTCGGCTGGAGTTGCGCCGAAAACATGATGAGCGGAACCATCCTGATCGAGAAGAACGCCGGATCGCAATTCGGCGCCGCCATCCGCGGCGGCGACCTCGTCTGCCGCGGCAATGTCGGCTCGCGCACGGGCATCGACCAGAAGGGCGGAACCATCATCGTCGGCGGCGACACCGGCGCCTTCACCGGCTTCATGATGCAGCGCGGGCGCATGGTGATCTGCGGCAACGCCGGCAAGAATCTCGGCGATTCCATGTATGACGGCACCATCTATCTCGGCGGCGAGCCGCAGAGCCTCGGCGTCGATGCCGTGTGGGGCACGATGACCGAGCTCGACACGAGCTGGCTCGAGACCAAACTCCGCCGCTACGAGCTTTTGCCCAAGGGTGGCGTCGGCGCCTTCCGCAAGGTCGTCGCCGGCAAGCAGTTGTGGAATTACGACAATCTCGAGCCGACGGAAAAGAAACTGGTGTTGTGAGGCGAGAAGCTGGGCGGAAACGATGAAAAAAGACAAGAACGGCAAGAACGGCAACGGCAGCGCCAGGGCGCCGGCCGAGTCCGAAAGGTTCATCCTCGGCAAGAGCCAGATTTTCACGCCGGAGGTCATCAACGACATCCATGTGAAATCGGAGCTCGGCCGCTATCGCATGCGCGGCTTCTCGCTGTTCAAGAAGATCCCGCATTGGGACGACTTGACCTTCTTGCCGGGCACGCTCACCCGCTTCGTCATCGAGGGCTATCGCGAGAAATGCGACACCAAGACGGTGATCGGCCCGAGGGCGAAGCGGCCGATGGTGCTCGACATTCCGGTCTATGTGACCGGCATGAGCTTCGGTGCGCTCTCCTATGAAGCGAAGATCGCGCTCGCCCGCGGCGCCACCATGGCGGGTTCGGCCACGTGCTCGGGCGAGGGCGGCATGATCCCTGACGAGCGCCGCTACTCGATCAAGTGGTTCTATCAGTGCATCCAGTCGCGTTACGGCTTCAACCCGCATCATCTGCGGCTCGCCGATGCGTGCGAGTTCTTCATTGGCCAGGGCTGCAAGGTCGGGCTCGGCGGCCATCTGATGGGGCAGAAGGTGACCGACCAGGTGGCCGAGATGCGCTCGCTGCCGGCCGGTATCGATCAACGCTCGCCCGCGCGCCATCCCGACTGGCTCGGCCCCGACGATCTTGCGCTCAAGATCGAAGAGGTGCGCGAGGCCACCAACTGGGAAATTCCCATCCAGCTCAAGCTCGGCGCCGCGCGCGTCTATGACGACGTGCGCATGGCCGTGAAATGCGGTCCCGACTCCATCTACATCGACGCCATGGAAGGCGGCACCGGCGCAGGCCCGCATATCGCGACCGAAGATA
>DATEMT010000032.1:0-8880 GCA_035275445.1 Methyloceanibacter sp.
GCTTGCGCGGCCTCGCGCCTGTTCCACCAAAACGGATCGTCGAACTTGGCGCGGGCGACGGCAGCTTGATGCTCCGCCTCGCCCGGCGCCTTGCGCCGCATTGGCCGGGCGTCGTCACCGTCCTCGTCGATCGGCAATCGATCGTCCCCGCATCGACGCGCGCTGAGATGCACGATCTCGGCTGGCGGCAGGAGCAGGTCGCCCAAGACGTGTTCGCCTATCTCGCGGCGGCGGAACCGGCCGACATCATCATCGCCAATCTTTTCCTGCATCACTTCGAGCCGCCGCAACTTTCGGAGATTCTCGCGCGGTCGGCAGCGCTAGCGCCCGTCTTCGTCGCGCTCGAGCCGCGCCGGGCGGCGCTACCGCTTCTCGGCAGCAGGCTGATCTTCCTCCTTGGTTGCAACCATGTCAGCCGGCACGATGCGCAAGCGAGCGTGCGCGCGGGCTTCCGCGGTCGCGAGTTGTCCGCCCTGTGGCCCCGGCTCGAGGCCTGGTCTTTACAGGAAGGACCCGCCGCACTCTCCCATGGCTTCACGGCGCGTAAATGCTGAACGCCGCGCCATCCAACCGCTATGACGCCGTCGTCGTCGGCGGCGGTCCGGCAGGCGCGGCGACCGCGCTCATGCTCGCCCGCGCCGGTTGGAAGGTCGCCATCGTCGAAAAAAGCCGTTACCCCCGGCCGAAAGTCTGCGGCGAGTTCATCTCGGCGAGCACGTTTCCCCTGCTCGCCGAACTCGGCCTGCTCGAGGCGGTGCGCGGGCTCGCCGGGCCCGAGATACGGCGCGTTGCGATCTTCGCCGGCGAGACCGTAAGCGCGGCACCAATGCCCGCGGTCGGAGGCGCGTTCGGGAAATGGGGGCAAGCGCTCGGCCGCGAGCATCTCGACCTGCTCCTGCTCGAGGCGGCCGCCCGGGCCGGCGCCGATCTTTGGCAACCCTATCGCGTCGCAAGCCTCGAGCCTTTGCGCCGTGGATGGCGATGCGAGATCGCGCAGGACCGGAAGGGCAGCACGCTCCTCGCAGACACGATCGTCGCGGCCAACGGTTCGTGGGAGAAAAGCGCCTGGCTTCCCGAATGCGATGCGCCTCACCGCGCGTCCGACCTCATCGCCTTCAAGGCGCATTTCGACGGCGCCGACCTTGCGCCCGATTTGATGCCGCTCCTCGTTTTTCCCGGCGGGTATGGCGGCATGGTGCGGAGCGATCAGGGACGCGTCAGTCTCTCATGCTGCATCACCCGAAAGACCTTGAACCGATGCCGCAAGGACGAGGAGCGCGCCGGCGATGCCGTGCTTAAGCACATCGCGCGGTCGTGCCAGGGCGTGGCCGACGCGCTTGCCTGCGCCGAACTGCGCGAGAGCTGGCATGCCGCTGGCCCAATCCGGCCGGGCATCCGCACGGGCTTCGCCGACGGACTGTTTCGCGCCGGAAACGCTGCTGGCGAAGCCCATCCCATCATCGCCGAGGGCATCACCATGGCGATTCAGTCGGCCTGGCTCCTCGCCCGCGCCTTGATCTCCGCGCAGGACGAGCTCGCTGATCCTTCCGCTCTCGCCGAGACCGGCCGCGCCTATTCGGCGCGCTGGCGCGGACATTTCGCCGGGCGCATCCGCGCGGCTTCGGCCTTCGCTCACACGCTGATGCGCCCGCGGAGCGCAGCCCTGGCTATCACGCTGCCGAGGCGCTTTCCGGCGGTCCTCACGTTTTGCGCGGGACTGAGCGGCAAGACGAGGCAGGTTCCGATCGCCACCCCGCCGCGCGCCTAGGCGCTTCCCCCGCCGAGCTGGTGGCGATGGAACCAGGCGATGGCGGCGAGCGGGACGGCGAGCACAATGGCGTGGATCACGTCCTCATGCAGAACGAAAAGCTGCGCCACCGCCGCCCCGATACTGACGGCCAGGAGCGTCACGGCACCGAGCCCGGTCGTCGCCGGCCATAGCAGCAGCAGCGCGCCTCCGACTTCCAGCACTCCGGTGAAATAGCGGAACCATTGCCCGAGGCCGACCTGTTCGAACACCGCAACCATGGCCGGGACGCCGGCGAGCTTGGCGCCTCCGGCCAACAGGAACAGCGCCGCGAGCACGAGCTTCAGCGCCCAGAACCCGATCGTCTTGAGACGCGCAGCGTTGAGTTGTCCGGCGAGTGCTGACATCGGTCCCTTAGTACTGCGATTGGCCGGAGCGCATCGCCTTCTCCAGCGCCTGGTACTCCTTGCACGACGTGCCGCAGCGCTTCTCGATCGCGACCAGTTCGAGATAGGCCAAGTCGAGCTCGCCCTTGGTGACATAGCCCTCGCCGAGATATTCGCGCGTGTCGACGTTCTCGGGATCGATTGCGAGCGCCTCATGATAAAGCGAAATACCGAGATCGACATCGCCGAGCTTGCGGTGGCTGTAGCCGAGATAGGTCAACACGAGAGCGTTGTTCTTGTCGGCGACCGTGTCCAGGACGGCGATAGCCTCCTGGTAATGCCCGTCCCGTGCCAACTGCCGGCCGGCCCGCGTCAGATCTTCGTCTGACAGCGATCCCGATTTCAGCGCAACGCATTTTCCCGCCCTGCCGCTCCACGCCTTGCCGCTCGGACATTTCTTCGTCGGCTTTTCGTCGTCGCCGCCAAGAAAAGCGTGGCTCGGCAAGCTCCACGTCAGAGCGAGCGCAAGGACAAAAAGCGACAATATGGCTCGTACCCGTCCCCCGCCCTGCCTGGATTCTGCGAACACCATCATGTTACTCCCCTCCTTCGGGGGCACCGATTTAGAGTTGTGGTCCTATTGGATATGGCCATGGCCTCTAAACACGCGAAGCCGCCGGGCTATTCGGCATGACGTCCCCCTCCCGCGATGTGATCGTCGCCGAGCTCCCCGCTCTGCTTCCCCGCCTGTGGCGCTACGGCCTCGTCCTCTCGCGCGATCCCGTCGCGGCCGAGGATCTGGTGCAGGCGACGGCGCTGCGGGCGCTCGAGCGCTCGTCGCAATTCGTCGCCGGCACGCGTCTCGACCGCTGGCTGTTTTCGATCCTGCGTTCGATTTGGTTCAATCACCTCCGAGCGCAGCGCGTTCGCTTGGGCCACGGCGTGCTCGAGGCCGAGGACGTTCTCGTTTCTGACGGCGCCGCGCAGATCGAGACGAATATCCTGGCCGGCCAAGTGTTAAGGCAAGCAATGGCGCTGCCCGAGGCACAACGCGAAACATTGCTGCTCGTCTACGTCGAAGGCTTTACCTATCGGGAAGCGGCCCACGTTCTCGACGTGCCGATAGGAACCGTGATGAGCCGGTTGGCCGCGGTGCGGCTCAAGCTCGGCGGCCTTGAGGTGTCCGCCACCAAGACCGAAGACCGGGACGTCGAGTGATGGCACTGGAGCGGGACGACATCGACGCGTTGCTGGTCGCCTATTTGGACGGCGAGCTCGATCCGGCGCGCCGTCAGGAACTGGAGCGGCGCTTGCGCGACGATGCGGCGCTGAAGGCTCGCCGCGACGCTCTCGCCGAAGCGGGGCGCCCCTTGCGCGGCGCCTTCGACGCGCTGCTCGATGTCGCACCGCGCGGCCGGCTCGAGACTGCCTTCGCAACCGCAAGCGCGACGGCGCAAAAGCACCGGCGATTTCGCTATCGCCAGATGCTGGCGGCCCTGGCCGCCTCGCTCCTGCTGCTCCTCTGCGGCGGCGTGGCCGGTTACTGGGTGGCCAAGGCGCCGGGCGATCTGTTCGAAGAGGCGGATGAGATGGAGGAGGCGTGGGTGGCCGCGGTCGCCGGACAATTGTCGCTCTATAACGCCGCCTCGCTTGCGGCGATTCAAGTTCCGAGCACGGAACTCGAAGCCCAGCTCGCCAAGCTTGGAGACATTGTCGGGCTCGATCTCTCGAAGGAGCGCGTGACATTCGAAGGGCTCACGCTCAAGCGCGCCGAGTTGTTGCATTTCGACGGCCGCGCCATTGCCGAGCTTCTCTACGCCAGCGAAGACCACGGACCGGTAGCGCTCTGCATCATGGCAGCACCGGGCGGGGAGAGCGAGGGCGAGGTCGAAAGCCGCGACGGACTGAACCTCACCTATTGGGCGAAATCCGGCCGCCGATTCCTGCTCATCGGCGACGCGCCGGCAAACAAAATCGAGAGCCTTGCCGATAGGGTCGCTTCGGCGTTCGAAACGCGCTAGTGGTGAGCGGAACCGTCAGGGAGGAATGTCATGGACCGGCTGCTTACGGCAACGACGCTGCTCGCGGCGCTCGGCTCGGGCCTGATTGCCGGGGCCTTCTTCGCCTTCTCGGCTTTCGTGCTGGAGGCGCTGGCGCGGCTGCCGGCGCGCTCGGGCATTGCCGCCATGCAATCGATCATCGCCGCGATCAAGACCCCGCTTTTTCTGACGGTCTTCTTCGGTACTGCGGCGCTTGCGGCGCTCCTTGGCATCGCCGCCCCTTTGCGCTGGTCGGAACCGGGCGCGCTCTATCTTCTGGCCGGCAGCCTGCTCTATCTCAACGGCCCCTTCGGCGTGACGCTGCTCAAGAACCTGCCGCTCAACAACACGCTGACCGCTATGAAGACGGAGGGCGCGGAGGCGGGCCGTTTCTGGAACGAGTTCCAAGCGGCGTGGGGCTTGTGGAATCATGCGCGCTGGCTCGGCGCGCTTGGCGCTTCGGCCGCCTTTATCCTCGCGCTCATCGAAGGCGGCGCGCCGCTCGACGCCCGCGAATAGGATTACTCCCAGGCCGGCGCCTTCTCTTCGGCCGCGAGGGCCGTCATTGCCGCCTCGAGGCTCGCCACGAAGGCGTCGTGGGAAGCCTTCCCGTACAACGCTTCGCCGACATTGACGCTGACATTGAACGGCACGAGCAGCGCCGAGCCTTTGGGCAGCGCCTTGCCGAGCCCATACATGAACACCGGCACGACCGGCACTTTGGGCCGCGCACGGGCGAGATGGCCGATGCCCTTCTTGAACGCCTGTAGCTTCTCCGGCTCGCCACGCGTTCCTTCCGGGAACAGCACCAGGATCTCGCCGCGGTCGAGCGCCTCCTCGGCAAGTTGAAGCGGGTTGCCGCCCTCCTTGCCGCTGCCGCGCTTCACTGGAATGATGCCGATGATGTTGTTGGCGAACCAGGCGCGCACGCCGCTCGTGTAGAAATAGTCCATCGCCGCGACGGGACGGAGCTTGGGTAGCAGTCGGAGCGGCATCAGCGACATCAGCGCGAGCGCGTCGAGATTGGAATTGTGATTGCCGGCGAGCACGGCAGGCCCGTCGCCCGGCAACCGCTCGCGATGGCGCACGGTGAGACCGAGCGCAAGAAGGATGACCGCGCGCACCACGACCGCGAAAAACACGAACCTGAGCAGCCTGACGAACGGGTTCCGGCTCATGGATAGAAGAAGTAGCGAATGAAATGCGCGAAAGCGGGCGCCGCATAGGTCAGACTGTCCACGCGATCGAGAATGCCGCCATGGCCGGGGATGAGGCCGCCCGTGTCCTTGACGCCGAGATCGCGCTTAACCGCCGACAGGGTAATGTCGCCGAGGAATCCCGCGATCCCGAGGATCGCGCCGGCAAGCGCCGACCAGCGCCAATCCATCGGCGTGAGATAGGGTCCGGCGACGGCGGCGAGCGCCGTCGTCGTCGCGATGCCGCCGATCAAGCCCTCCCAGGTCTTCTTCGGGCTCACCGTGGGCGTGACCTTGTGACGGCCGAACAGCTTGCCCCAGCAATATTGCGCCACGTCGTTGAACTGGGTGAGTACGACGAGAAAGAACAGGAGGCCGAGCCCGCCGGCGACCGGATTGACGCGATCGCCGGAGACGAGCAGCCACGCCATGTGGCTCAAGGTGAACACCGTCATCATCAGGCCCCAGGACAGCGTGCCGACCGCGCGCAGGAAACCTTGCGTCTCGCCCAGCGCCGCCATCAGCGCCGGGAAGAACAGGAACATCCACACCGGCACGAACACGATGAACATGCCGTACCAATTGATGGCGGCCCAATAGAACTGAATCGGGATGGCGAGATAGGCGAAGATCAGGATCGCGCGGTCGATGCGGCGCGTCGGGATGAGCGAGAGATATTCCTTGAGCGCGAGATAGGAGATGAAGGCGAGGAAGATGACGGCGACGGTCTGGTTGAAGAGGACGCAAGCCGAGAAGGCGCCGATCATCCACCACCACGACTCGGTCCGGTCGGCGAGCTCCTGGTAACGCTCGCCCGGATTGCGCCAACGCAGGACCGCCACGATCAGCGAGGCGAGGATCAGGACGGCGTAGATCGCGACCGTGGCGCAAGCGACATTGGTCGGGACGCCGAACATGAGGCTCATCCCCGCTTCTCCCTGCCGCCGGCAACGGCGCCGAGCGCGCGGTTCCGCACCGTCAGCGCCGACAGCACGAGGAGCGCGGCGAGATAGAGCGTACTCCATAGTCCCGGAGCGAGACCGGCCCCGATCAGAACGGCGAGAAGACCGAAGGCGAAGGCGCGGTCGCTCTTGCCGAAGGGGCCGGCGTAACCGCGCGGGGCGCCGATCATCGGGCCGAGCGCCCCCGCCATCTCGGCGACGATGCCGGCGACGACCACGAGCACGACGAGCGGCGCGTTGAGCCCGGGGATGAGCGCAAGGGGCAGATAGAGCGCGGCGTCGGCGATTACGTCGGACAGTTCGTTCAGCATCGCCCCCTTCGCGCTCGCCTGACCGTGCTCCTTCGCCATCATGCCGTCGATGGCATTGAAGGCCATGCGAAGAAAAAGGGTGACGGGAAGGAGAACGAGCGGCCAGTGCGAGCCCGGCATCAGCGCGAGCCAGGCGCCGTGCGCGGCGCTGAGGAGAAGCGCCCCGAGCGTCACTTCATTGGCGGTAAGCCCGCGCTTCACCAAGTTCGCCGCGAGCGGGCGCAGCAAGTTCTGGAATTGCGGCTTGAGGTCGTAGATGGTGGCCAAAGCGTGAGCCGGCGCGAGGTAAGGCTTCCGTTGTAGGGCTTTCGCCGGTTCGGCGCGAGCGCGAAGTCCGGCTATCCCTTGCTTTTCACTTTGGCGAGCAACTCTTCGACCTTCGGCAGGATGTTGGTAACGATCGCCGCCACACCCCTGGCGTTAGGATGCATGCCGTCGGCCTGCATCAGCGCGTCGTCGAGCGCGGCACCCTCGAGGAAGAAGGGATAGAACGCGACACCATAGTGCGCGGCGAGATCGGGATAGATCGCGCCGAACGCCTCGACATATTCCTTGCCCATGTTGCGCGGCGCTTCCATCCCGGCAAGCAGGATCGGCAGCCCCCTCGCCTGCACCTTCTCGATGATCGCCGCAAGCGCGGCCTTCGTGCCCTCGGGCGGCACGCCTTGCAGCGCGTCGTTGGCGCCAAGCTCGACGATGACGGCGCTCGCATCATCGGGCAACGCCCAGTCGAGCCTCGCAAGACCAGCCGACGCCGTATCGCCGGAGACGCCGGCATCGACCACCCGCGCGGCGATCCCGCGCGCCTTGAGCGCGGCTTGGAGCTGCGCCGGGAACGCCTGGTCCTGCGTCAGACCGAGGCCGGACGTCAGGCTGTCGCCGAGCGCCACGATCACCGGCGCTTGCCCCTCTGCTGCCCCGCGATCCTGCGCGGCGGCGACGAGACTGAGCGCGATGGCAACGGCAATTGCCACGGGTTTCATCATTTCGACCTCTTTGGCTTCTCTATTGCCGATCCCCAAGCCATCTGTCAGGGATTCTTTTTCGCCCATGGATCGCCCACTGAAACCGCGCATGAGCCCGGCAATCAAGCTCGAAGGCGTCGAGGTGACGCTGCCCTCGCGCGCCGGGCCCGTCGCGATCCTGCGCGGCATCGACCTCAGCGTGAACGCAGGCGACGCCATCGCCGTGGTCGGCCCCTCGGGCTCCGGCAAATCGACGCTGCTCATGGTGATTGCCGGGATCGAGCGCGCGACCGGCGGCAGCGTCGCGGTGATGGGAACGAGCTATGCCGGTCTCGATGAGGACGGGCTTGCGCGTTTGCGCGCCGCCAATATCGGCATTGTGTTCCAGTCCTTCCATCTCGTCCCCACCATGACGGCGCTCGAGAACGTGGCGCTGCCGCTCGAATTCCTCGACCGCGACGACGCGTTCACCACCGCGCAAGCCGCGCTTCACGAGGTGGGATTGTCGCATCGCGAATTGCATTTCCCCGGCCAGTTATCGGGCGGCGAGCAGCAGAGAGTGGCGATTGCCCGGGCGCTGAGCCCGCGGCCCGCTCTCATTCTCGCCGACGAGCCCACCGGCAATCTCGATCTCGCCACCGGCGCCGAGGTGATGGATCTCTTGTTCGGGCTGAAAGAGCGCACCGGCGCCACGCTCCTTCTCATCACTCATGACCGCACCCTCGCCAAGCGCTGCGACCGGATCGTAAGTCTCGCCGATGGCCGCATTGTGAGCGGCGCCAAGCGCAAGGTCGTCGCATCATGACAGGCGCGCAAGTGGGTGCCGCTTCCCGCTTCGACTTAAGGCTCGCTTTCGCCATGGCCATGCGCGAACTCCGCTCGGGCGCGGGCGGCCTTGCCGTTTTCGTGCTCTGCATTGCCCTCGGCGTCGCTTCGGTGGCGGCCATCGGCTCGCTTTCCGCGGCTTTCGACGAGGCCCTGGCCCGGCAGGGCCGGCTCTTGATCGGCGGCGATCTGTCCTTCGAGCTGATCCACCGGCAAGCCGATGCGGCCGAACGCGAAGCGCTTCAGTCCTTCGGCCAGGTGAGCGAATCGGCCGGCTTCCGCGCCATGGCGAGGAGCCCTGGCGGCAAGAGCGCCCTGGTCGAGGTCAAGGCTGTGGACGATTCCTATCCCCTCTATGGCGACGTCGCGATCGCCTCCTCCGGCAAGACCGGCTCGCCCTGGCGCGACCCCGGCGTTGTTCTCGTCGAGCGCACCCTGCTCGACCGGCT
>DATEMT010000033.1:0-6077 GCA_035275445.1 Methyloceanibacter sp.
TGCGGTATCCATGCCGCAAATCAGGCGCCGGTCGGTCAACGCCCGCAGCGATTGATGCTGAGCGGCTGCAGCGAACGGGAAATTGCCGCGGCGACGTGCGGCAGCGGCGACGGCAGACCCAATCGCCAAGTTGGCTCCTCGGAGTGCCCGGTGGGGATGCTCGGCGTGGGTGTTTACGGGCGGTATGGAATTTGGCTCGATGCGCTTGGGCTGATCTGCGCCGAGGCGCCCCGAGCTGCGCCCGCGCCGTGGCCTCCGCCCGTCAGCGGCACGCCCATGCCGGACTGCCCGTATCCGAAGGAACACGCGATCGAACCGCCTCATGCGTGCGTTTGCCCGGTCGATCGCAATACCGGGCAGGTGGTCGACTATGGCGTCTGCGCCAATGTCAGCGGCGTCATCACCCAGGACGATCTCAAGCGGTTGCCGAAGGACATCTTTCTCGACGGCGCGAAAGGCGGCACGCGCTAGGCGCGGGCGGCAGCATGAGACGCGTCACGGCTCGAACTGGCTGATCTTCGTGCCCTCGAGCGTCAGATTGTACATGAGACCCGCCGGGTCGAGCACAAAGCCGATGACGGGACTGACGACCTTCTCGCTGTCGATCGAACCGCCGACGCCGACGGTAATGATCGTCACCGAGCCGTCGACGCCGACTTTCCATCCCGCCCTGCGCCGGAACCCATCGAGCGCGTCCTGGGTCATGAACATGATGATGATCGAGCGGTCCTGCACGCCGAGCTGAAAACCGAACGACGCCGAAATAATATTGTAATAGCCCTGGACCTTCTGCTGATCGAGCAGGATGCCCTCGCCATATTCGCCGCCGATGCCGATGCCGGCCTTGACGACGCTGGGGAACACCAGGATCCCCGCCGCCTTGTTGGCGAGCTCGCGAGCGCCAGCGACCTGGCGGACGAAGCTGTGAAGGGTCTCGTTGGCTTTGGCCTCGAGCTCGGCCGCGCCCGCATGGCTTGCGCGCGGGGCCGCGGCGAGCGCAAAGGCCGCAAAGAAGACGAGGCAAACGGCCTTGATGAGGCTATTCATGGGCATTCCTCCGGAGCAATCATCGCCTTTGCCCGCTGGGCTAGCATCGGATTGTGGCGGAGGGCGGGTCGGCCCAAGGCTCAAGCAACGTGGGTCACGAGCCGGCCCTTGATCCGGTGGGGGTGGGTGAAGACCTCGAACCCATCCTTCCTGGCGATGGCGGCAAGCGTCATGCCGCAGGACTCGGCCATCCGCACCGCGAGCGCCGTCGGGGCCGACACGGCGACCACTACGGGCGCGCCGATCGCCGCCGATTTCTGAATCATTTCAATGGATACGCGGCTGGTAAGGACGATCACGCCGTCGCGCGCCGAAACCCCGCCTCTTGCAAGCGCGCCGGCGAGCTTGTCGAGCGCATTGTGACGTCCGACATCTTCGCGCAATGCAAGCAGGCCGCGCTCGGGCTGCCAGAAACCGGCGCCGTGCACCGCTCGCGTCTCCTGGTTCAGGACCTGCAACGGGAGGAGGGCATCGACGGCGCTCATGATGTCGCCGGGCGTGAACACCCGCCCTTCGCCGACCTCGGGCGGCGGCCGCATTGCCTCGGTCAGGCTTTCCACCCCGCAGAGCCCGCAGCCGGTGGGACCGGCGAGCTTTCGGCGGCGGCCGAGGAATTCCGCGGCCTCGGGCGACTTCAGCCAGACGCGCAATTCGACCCCCATCGCCTCCTCGACGATGTCGATGCTTTCGATCGCGTCGAGCGAGGAAATCACGCCTTCGGTCAGGCTGAAACCGACGGCGAAGTCCTCGAGGTCCTGGGGCGTCGCCATCATCACCGCGTAGGACGCGGTGTTGTAGGTGAAGGCGATCGCCGTCTCCTCGGGAATGGCGCGCTCGCCTTCGGTCGTGCCGGAGCCGCGCCAGATGGAGCGGAGAACGCGGATGACGGGTGTCAGCAAAGGCCGCTCCTTGCAGCTTCCAGGCTCGAAAGCTAGTCCGATGACCCCTGCGTTACAAGCGCCTGGCCGGGAGCGACTTGAGGCGCGTGCCGCCTTTTTGGTTTAGAGTTGACCGAATCCCAATGGGAGCGGCCCATGGCATTGCCGTTTCGCGTACGAGCCACTCTCGCGCTTGCGGTCGCTGCGCTCCTCTCCGCGACATTTGCCCTCCACGCCGATGATCGCAAAGACGAGACCCCGTGCACCGAAGACGCCATGCTCGTGTTCGACGCCTCGGGCTCGATGGCCGGCAATCTCAATCAGGGCATCGCCACGACCAAACCGCGCATCGAGGAGGTGCGCGCCGCGCTGAGGCGCGTGCTGCCGTCGATCACCCGCTTCCGCAAGGTCGGACTCATCGTCTACGGGCCGGGGCCCTATCAGCAATGCAACGTCAAGCTCGTGCTCAAGCCCACAGCCGATGCCGGCGATCGCATCATGGCCGAGGTGAACGCGCTCACCCCCGCCGGCAAGACGCCGTTGACGGCGGCCGTCGCCGACGCGGCCGATGTGCTCGACTACCAGAACAAGCCCGGCCTCATCGTCGTCGTGACCGACGGCGAGGAGACGTGCGGCGGATCGCCGTGCGATCTCGGCAAGGAGCTTCACGGCAAGGCGGAGCGTCTCACCGTGCATGTCATCGCGTTCCGCGTGAAGGATTTTTCGTGGACCGGCGAGCAGAGCATTCTCGACGCGAAATGCCTTGCCGAGTCGAATGGCGGGCTCTACGTCACGGCCGACGCCGAGCAGGACCTCGCCGAGGCGCTCGAGAAGACGCTCGGCTGCCCGATGCTTTCCAAATTAAGCAAGTAGTAGCGACAGGACGCCACATCGGAAAAGGCAGCGGTCGTCTCTGGTGTTGGGCCTTGCCGGGGTGCTAAAATCCCGATCCTACCAGTAGCAAGCTGAGGGGCCGGGAAATGGTAAGTCAGGCAGATCAGCAAAGCGTCGAGACCCGCGCGCCGTCACCCCAGACCGAGCGCAAGGACGACGAACAGCCGAAGCTTAGTCGCAAAGACTACGAGAAGCAGCTGCGCAAACTGCAAGCGGAGCTTTGCGCCTTGCAGGATTGGGTCAAGGCAACCGGCGAGCGCATCATCGTCGTGTTCGAAGGCCGCGACGCCGCCGGCAAGGGCGGAACGATCCGCGCCATGACCGAGCGGGTCAGTCCCCGTACCTTCCGCGTGGTGGCGTTGCCCGCTCCCTCGGACCGCGAGAAGTCGCAGATGTACGTGCAGCGCTATCTTGCGCATTTTCCCGCCGCCGGCGAGATCGTGATCTTCGACCGGAGCTGGTACAACCGGGCCGGCGTCGAATATGTCATGGGCTTCTGCACCAAGGAGCAGCACAAGCGCTTCCTCGAGATCTGCCCGGAGTTCGAGAAATATATCGTCAGCAATAAAATCCGCTTATTCAAGTACTGGCTCGAAGTGAGCAACAAGGAGCAAAAGCGGCGCTTCGAGGCGCGCCTTGACGATCCCATTCGGCAATGGAAACTGAGCGACATGGACCTGCCGTCGCGCGAGCGGTGGTACGACTACTCGCGCGCCCGCGACATGATGCTGGAAGCAACCGACACGGACTTCGCGCCGTGGTACATCTTGCACTCGGACGACAAGAAGCGCGCGCGGCTCAATCTCTTGACGCACTTTCTCGGTTCGATTCCCTACAAGGCGTCGAAGCGCGAAAAGATAGATCTGCCGAGCCGCAACAAGAAGGGCGCCTACGACGACGAGGCAACGATCGAGGACCGCCGCTGGATCAAGGAGAAGTTCTGATCCCGGCGCCGCGCGGGGCGATCGAGGGATCGCGAAGCGCGAGCGTGACGTGAACGACGCTCCCCTCGCGACGCTGCTCGAGCGGCAATCCGCTGCGGCGAAACACGTTTAGCATCGCCTGATTCTCACCAAGGACTTCGGCTTCGAGATGCGATAGACCCGCCTCCCGGCCAAGCCGCGTGAGGTGCCGGAGCAGGAGGCTCGCGACGCCGCGGCCGCGGTGAGCGCCCATGGTGAGGAAGGCGAGCTCGGCGCTCTGCGGCTGGTCGCCTCCTTCGATGGCGAGACGCCCGCCGCCCAGCAACACCTCCACGTCGCTCTCGAGCGCGGTCACCACCAGGGCCATCACGCTCTCGAAATCGACGTCGGTGAGCTGCTTCAGCTCGGCATCCGACAGCTCTTTCTTGGGGCTGAAGAAGCGCCGGTAGATCGACTCGGCGTCGAGCGCCTTGAACGCTTCGAGGATCGCCGAGCCGTCGTCGGGGCGGATGGCGCGAACCGTAACCTCGGTGCCGTCTGTCAGCTTCTCGCGGGCCAGATAGTCGCGGACATCAACCACGGCGCAGTCTCAGTCGATGATGTGATAGCCGCCGTCGATATAGAGCGTCTCGCCGGTAATCAGCTTGGCGGCGTTCATGGAGAGAAACGCGACCGCGACCCCGACATCCTCGATGGAAACCAGGCTGCGTGCCGGCGCCTTCGCCTGAGCCTTGGCGATCAGCCGATCGAAATCGGTGATGCCGGATGCGGCACGGGTCTTCAACGGTCCGGGCGAGATGGCATGGACCCTGATGCCTTTGGGGCCAAGCTCGGCGGCGAGGTAACGCACGGCCGACTCCAGAGCGGCTTTCACCGGCCCCATCACGTTGTAGTTCTCCACCACCATCTGCGATCCGTAATAGGTCATGGTGGAAATGGTGCCGCCGTCCTTCATCAAGGGCTCGGCCAGTTTCGCCATGCGGATGAACGACCAGCACGAGACCTCCATGGCGGTGAGGAAGCCTTCCTTCGAGCAATCGACGACGCGGCCTTGCAGGTCCTCTTTGGGCGCAAACGCGATCGAATGGACGCAGATGTCGAGCTTGCCCCACTGCTTTTCGATCTCGGCGAAGATGGCCTCCAAAGACCCTTCGGTCCCTAGATCGAGCGGCATGAAGATCGACGCTTCGAGTTCCTTGGCGAGCGGCTCGACGAATTTCTTGGCCTTCTCGTTGCGGTAGGTCATCGCCAGGTCGGCGCCCAGGGCCTGAAAGGCCTTGGCGCAGCCATAGGCGATCGACTGGTCGTTGGCGATGCCGGTGATGAGCGCCTTCTTGCCCTTGAGCAGCGGCAAGGTTGTGACATCGATCATGCGGACTTCTCCTGCGAGATGTTGGCGGCCTGCGCGCGCAAGACATGGAGCGTGTGGCGGGCGATCATCAGTTCCTCGTCGGTCGGGATGACGTGGCACGCGACGCGCGAGCCCTGGCGCGAGATGCGGGGACCGCCTTTGGCATTGGCCTCCGGGTCGAGTTCGAGCCCGAGCCAGCCGAGGCGCTCGACCACGGCTTCACGAATGCGGGGCGCGTTCTCGCCGATGCCGGCGGTGAAAACCAAGCCGTCGATGCCGCCCATGGAAGCTGCCAGCATCCCAGCCGAAAGAGCGATGCGATAGACGAAATGGTCCAGGGCGAGCTTGGCGCGGGGATCTTGGCTTTCGAGCAGATCGCGCACGTCGTTGCTGATTCCTGAAAGACCTTTGAGGCCGCACTCGTTGTAGAGAAAGCGCTCGACGTCTTTCGCGCTCATGCGTTTTTGATCGAGCAGATAGAGCACGATCCCGGGGTCGAGCTGACCGGGTCTGGTCCCCATCGGGAGGCCGTCCATCGCGGTGAAGCCCATGGTGCACTCCACGCTCTTTCCTGCGGCAATGGCGCACATCGAGGCGCCGCTGCCGAGATGAGCGACCACGACGCGGCCCTTGGCGAGATCGGGAGCGACGCTTGGGAGCCGGTCGGCGATGTACTCGTAAGACAGCCCGTGGAAGCCGTAACGGCGCACGCCCTCGTCATAAAGCGCCTCAGGGAGGGCGTAACGGTCGGCCAATTCGGGATGGCCGCGGTGAAAGGCCGTATCGAAGCAGGCGACCTGCAGGAGTTGCGGCTGCCGCGCCCGCACCGCGCGGATCGGGGCGAGATTGTTTGGCTGGTGCAGCGGCGCGAGCGGCGAGAAGGTCTCGAGACGCTTCAGCACTGCCTCGGTGACGACGGTCGGCGCGCTGTAATCCGGACCGCCATGCACGACCCGGTGGCCGATGGCGGTGGGATGCTGGCCG
>DATEMT010000034.1:0-6727 GCA_035275445.1 Methyloceanibacter sp.
GGATTGCAGCTCGCCTTCGGCGGCGACGCGCAAGGGCAGGCGCTGGTGACGTGGGCGAGCCTCGCCATCTCCCTCCTGTTCGCCTTCGAGGCCAGCGATCTGCGCACGGCTTCGCTCGAGCGCCGCGGCTATCGGCTGGCCGGCGTCGTGAGCGGGCGCGATCGCGTTGACGCCGAACGCGCGTTCTTCGTCAAGTGGCTGCCCGAGCAGGAGCGGACCGCGCCCGTCACGCTGGCTGCGTCGCGGCGCGACAGCTTCACGCGGACGCCGCGTCAGCGCGGAGAGGGCGAGGAGGTCATCGGGCTCTTCCCGCAGCCTTAAGCGCCATGCACGTCGCCATCATCGATTACGGTTCGGGGAACCTGCACTCCGCCGCCAAGGCCTTCGAGCGAGCGGCGCGGGAGGAGGCCTCGCCGCTTGCCGTCAAGGTGACGTCGGAGCCAGAGGAGGTGCGCGACGCCGAGCGCATCGTTCTGCCCGGCGTCGGTGCCTTCGCCGATTGCCGCAATGGGCTCGCCCGCATCCCCGGCATGATCGAGGCGCTCGAAGAGACGGTGCGGAAGCGCGGGCGGCCGTTCCTCGGCATCTGCGTCGGGCTCCAGCTCATGGCCGAGCGCGGGCTCGAACATGGGCTGACCCCCGGGCTCGGCTGGATCGAGGGCGAGGTCCGGGCGATTGCGCCACGCGACGCCTCGCTCAAGATCCCGCATATGGGCTGGAACACGCTCGCGCTTCGGCGGAAGCACGCGCTGCTCGACGGCATTCCCACCGGCGAGAGCGGGCTCAACGCCTATTTCGTGCACTCCTACCATCTCGTGCCGGAGTGGCCGGACGCGCTTGTCGCCAGCACCGACTATGGCGGCCCGCTCACCGCCTTCGTCGCCAAGGACAATCTCGCGGGCAGCCAGTTCCACCCCGAGAAGAGCCAGAAGCTCGGGCTCGCGCTGATCGCCAATTTCCTCAAATGGAGGCCGTGAGCCTCGCGCGATGATCCTGTTTCCGGCCATAGATTTGAAGGACGGACACTGCGTGCGTCTCCGCCAGGGCGAGATGGCGGAAGCGACCGTGTTCAACACCGACCCCGCCGCGCAGGCGCGCGCCTTCGAGGCGCAGGGCTTCCAGTGGCTGCATGTGGTCGATCTCAACGGTGCGTTCGAAGGCCGTCCCGTCAACGATAAGGCGGTCGAGGCGATCTTCGAGGCCGTGCATGTCTCGATCCAGCTCGGCGGCGGCATTCGCGATCTCGACACGATCGTCGCCTGGCTCGAGCGGGGCGTCGATCGCGTCGTTCTCGGCACGGCGGCGGTGCGGAACCCGGCTCTCGTGAAGGAGGCCGCCCGCGATTTCCCCGGCTGCATCGCCGTCGGCATCGACGCGCGCGACGGCAAGGTCGCGATCGAAGGCTGGGCCGAGACGAGCGCCATGACCGCGCTCGACCTTGCCCGCCGGTTCGAGGACGCCGGGGTCGCCGCCATCGTTCACACCGACATTGCCCGCGACGGCGTGCTCGAAGGGCTCAATCTCGACGCCTCGGCCGAAATCGCGCGCGCCGTCGCCATTCCCGTGATCGCAAGCGGCGGGCTTGCCGGCATCGCCGACGTGAAGCGGCTGCTCGAGCCGCGTTACGCCATGCTCGAAGGCGCAATCGCCGGCCGCGCGCTCTATGACGGCCGGCTCGATCCGCACGAAGCGCTGACGCTCATCGGCCGCCAGCACCCGTTCTGACCATGCTCAAGATCCGTCTCATCCCTTGCCTCGACGTGAAAGAGGGGCGCGTCGTCAAAGGCGTCAAATTCGTCGATCTGCGCGATGCCGGCGATCCGGTCGAGGCTGCCGCGGCCTACGACAAGGCCGGCGCGGACGAGCTTTGCTTCCTCGACATCACGGCGAGCCACGAGAACCGCGGCACCATCCTCGACGTCGTGCGCCGCACCGCCGAGCGCTGCTTCATGCCGCTCACGGTCGGCGGCGGGGTGCGCGTCATCGAGGATGTTCGCGCCCTGCTCGAAGCCGGCGCCGACAAGGTCTCCATCAACACGGCGGCGGTGAAGGACAGGAGCCTGGTGCGCGCCGCCGCAGAGAAGTTCGGCGCGCAATGCATCGTCGTCGCCATCGACGCGAAGCGCGTGGCGGGCGGGGGCGGGGGACCGCGCTTCGAGATTTTCACCCACGGCGGCCGCGAGGCGACCGGCATCGAAGCGGTCGGCTATGCGCAGGAGGTGGCGGGGCTCGGCGCGGGCGAGATCCTCCTCACCTCCATGGATCGCGACGGCACGCGAGAAGGCTTCGACCTCGAACTCACCCGCGCCATCGCCGACGCCGTGACCGTGCCGGTGATCGCGAGCGGCGGCGTCGGCACGCTCGACCACCTGGTCGAGGGCGTCCGCCAAGGCCATGCCTCGGCCGTGCTGGCGGCCTCGATCTTCCATTACGGCGAACATTCGATCGGCGCGGCCAAGCGCCATATGGCCGCCGCGGGCCTGCCGGTGCGGCTCGATCCGTGAGATCGGCCGCGCCCGGCCCCGGTCATGCCAAGTTTTGGTGAGTATCTGCGGAGCTTTCTATTTTCATGAGCGCCCTGGCGGTGTATGAGCCAAGACATGAGCAAAGACGTCCTCTCCCGCCTTGCCGCCATCATCAAGTCGCGACGGAATGCGCGGCCCCAAGACTCCCATACGCGGCGGCTCCTCGACGAGGGGCCGATCAAGCCGGCCAAGAAGCTCGGCGAGGAGGCGGTCGAGGTCGCCATAGCCGCGCTTTCCCAGGGCAAGAAGGCGCTCGTCGGCGAGAGCGCCGACCTGCTCTATCATCTGCTCGTGGTGCTGGAGTCGCGCGAGGTCGACCTTGACGACGTGTTCGAGGAGCTTGAGCGGCGCATGGCGCTTACGGCGGTCGGCGAGAAGAGGCAGAAAACCGCCTCGCGCTGACAGGTGGGCGCCGTGACCATCAACCCGCGTACGCGTGCCGATTTCTCGCCTTATGCCGCCTATCCGCGCGAGGAGTGGGCGACGCTCAGGGCCGATATGCCCATGCCGCTCTCCGACGCCGAGTTGGAGAACCTGAGCGGCCTGATCGAGCGCATCTCCGTCGCCGAGGTCATCGAGGTCTACCTTCCCTTAAGCCGGCTGCTCAATCTCTATGTCGAGGCCGTGCTCGACCTGCACAGCGATACCGAGAAGTTCCTGCGCAAGGGCAACAGCAAAATGCCGTTCATCATCGGCCTTGCCGGCAGCGTCGCCGCCGGCAAGAGCACGACGGCGCGCGTGCTCCAGGCGCTGCTCGGCCGCTGGCCGAGCCATCGGCGCGTCGAGCTCGTGCCGACCGACGGCTTCCTCTTCCCCAACGCCGTGCTCGAAGAGCGCGGCATGATGGAGCGCAAGGGCTTCCCCGAGAGTTACGACCTCGCCAAGCTGCTCAACTTCCTCGCCGCGGTCAAATCGGGCCAGGCGCGGGTCGAGGCGCCGGCCTATTCGCACCTCGTCTACGACGTGCTGCCCGACCAGAAGCTCGTCGTCGAGCGCCCCGACATCGTCATCGTCGAGGGGCTCAACGTGTTGCAGCCGGGCAAGCTGCCGAAGGACGGCGAGGCCATTCCCTACGTGTCCGACTTTTTCGACTTTTCGATCTATATCGACGCCGCCGAGGACCTGGTGGAGAGCTGGTACGTCGAACGCTTCCTCAGGTTGCGGCAGACCTCGTTCCGCGACCCCGCCTCCTACTTCCACCGTTACGCGTCGCTGTCGGAGGACGAGGCACGGGTGACCGCGCTGTCGATCTGGCGCTCGATCAACCTGGTCAACTTGAGGGAAAACATCCTGCCCACGCGCCAGCGCGCCGACCTCATCCTGCGCAAGGGCGCGGACCACGCGGTCGAAACCGTGGCGCTGCGGAAACTCTGAGCCTGCTTAAAGGCGGACTCGGCCGGGTGCTATTTCAACGGCTCCTGGTAGAGCTCCGAAGACCCGAAGCCGATATTCAGCCTGAGCATGGTGCGGCTGGCGAAGACCGAGTCGTCGTCGATGCGCGTCACCCGGCTCGAACCGTTGTTGTAACGCATCTCCGGCACCGACGAGATATACTCGTAGTCGGTCCACAGCGACAGGCTGGTGCGCATGCCGATCTGCTTCCGGGTCTCGAGCGAAACCGTGCCGATGAAAGCGAGATCGTCGCTCGACTGCGAGATGCGCGAGTTCGTGCTGATGGGCGTGTCGTTAAAAGAGAAGCGGCCGGTGTAATCGGTGTCGGCGTTGTAGAGGCCCGCTTTCAGGTTGATGAAGGTGCGCAAGCCGAGCCGGTCGTAAATGCCGCCGACGCCCTTCACGGCCGAGCCGAGAAACGGAATGAAGCCGAAGCTGTATTCGCCGCCGACGCCGATATAGCCGCCGGTATAGGTGGTATCGAGGGTTTCGCGGTAGGTGAACACGTCGAGCCCGCTGAAGGCGCGGCCGCGCAAGGTGTTGTCCTGGTCGATGCCGCGCACGTCGGCGCCGATGATGAAATAGTCGTTGCGGTAGAAGTTGGGCTTCTCATAGACGGGCTCGGCGCGGCCGAACTTCATCTCCGCCTGACCGCCCCAGTAATCCGCGTCGCGACTGGTCTTGGTGCGAAGGGTGGAACCGTTCTGAAGGAAGCCGGTCGCCGGATCGATCACGACGCAGCCGATGCTGCAATTCGTGGTGTTGTCGGTCTCGATATTGGAGAAGAACCCTTTGGCGCCGATCGTCACGCGCGTCGAGCCCCAAAGCCCGAGCCCGGTCTCGAAGCCGCCACCGACCGCCGGGCCGAAATCGAGCCAGTCGCCCTCGCTGTTCTTCTGGAGGCGGAAGTTGCTGGGATTGCCGATGCCGGTGAACTTGATGTCGGGGAGCGACAGGAATTGCACCCCGCCGCCGACCCAGATCGTGGTTCCGTTGACCGTGGCGGTCGTCATGTCTTGGGCGGCAGCCGGCCGTAGCAAAGCTGCAAGCCCCAGGCCAGCGACTCCGATAAGCAATACTAGTCTCGGCATGGAGGCCCCCCGAGCGTCCGAAAGTGATTCTCATCATACCAGCGAACGCGACGCGATAGCGGTTAGGCTTCAGACTTGGAAGGGATTTTCCCGCCGCCGTGGCCGAAAAGTCACAGGCGGCTCCCATCAGGCGATGAGGCCTCTCTCCCGCGCCAGAGCCCGCAAGGAGACCTCCGGCCGGGCGCCGATGTGGCCGATCACCTCGGTCGCGGCGAGGCTCCCCAGCCGCCCACAGGAGGCCAGCGGCGCGCCTTGCGTCAGCCCATAGAGAAACCCGGCCGAGTAGAGGTCGCCGGCCCCGGTCAAGTCCACCACGCGGGCGGTCCTGTCGGCCTCGATCTCGAGTCTCTCGCCCTCGGCAACGATCACCGATCCTGCCTCCGACCGGGTGAGAACCGCCATTTCGCAGTCGGCGCGGGCGGCCTCGGCGGCGTCCTCGAAATCGTTGACCCGGTAAAGCGTCGTGATCTCCTTCTCATTGGCGAAGACGATATCGGCGCCGTCCCGCACCAGCGCCCGGAAATCGTCGCGGTGGCGATCGACGCAGAAGGCGTCGGAGAGGCTGAGCGCCACCTTGGCGCCCGCCGCCTTGGCCATGCGCGCCGCTTCGCGGAAGGCGGCCTTGGCCTCGAGCCGGTCGAACAGGTAACCCTCCAGATAGACGATCTTGGCCGCTTCGATCATGGCGCGGTCGAGGTCGTCAGGGGCAAAGTCGACGCTCGCGCCGAGAAAGGTGTTCATGGTGCGCTCGCCGTCCGGCGTCACCAGGATGAGGCAGCGCGCGGTCGGCGCCCCGTCCGCCGCGGGCGCGGTGTCGTAATCGACCCCGAGCGAGCGGATGTCGTGGCGGAAGATGCCGCCGAACTGGTCGGCCGCCACCCTGCCGATGAAGCCGCTTCGCGCGCCGAAGGAGGCAAGACCGGCAATGGCATTTGCGACCGATCCGCCCGAGCGCTCGGTCGCCGGTCCCATCGCGGCGTAGAGGCGGATGGCTTCCTCGGCATCGATCAGCCGCATCGAGCCCTTGGCGAGATCGTGCTTGGTCAGGAAACCCTCGTCGCAGCGCGCGATGATGTCGACGATGGCGTTGCCGATGCCGACCACGTCGTAAGTCTTCCCTGCCATGCCGCTCGCCGCCCTCGCCTTTCCGCTTCGTGGTCCCTGGTGTTGCGGGCCACGCCCACTATATTCCGTCGCCGGAAAGGAACACGTCATGCTCAGCGCCGCAGGTCAAGCCTTCAGCGACATGTTCACGCCGCCGTTCCGGGCGGTGCTGTTCAAATGCGTGGGGTTCACCGTCGCGCTGCTCGCGCTGCTTATCGCCGGCATCGAGTGGACTTTCAGCTACTTCGTGCACTGGCCCGATTGGATCGAGACGGCGATCGAGTGGCTCGGCGGGCTCGCGCTCGTCGTGAGTTCGATCTTCCTCATCCCGCCGGTCACCTCGCTGATCGCGGGGCTTTATCTCGACGACATCGCGGCGCTCGTCGAGCGCGAGCACTATCCCGCCGATCCTCCCGGCCGCGAGCTTCCCACGCTTCAGGCCATCGGCGTCGCGCTCCGCTTCTTCTTCGTCGTGCTGCTGGTGAGCCTGGTCGCTCTCTTCCTGCTGTTGATCCCCGGCGTCAATCTCATCGCCTTCTATCTCGGCAACGGCTACCTGCTGGGCCGTGAATATTTCGAGCTTGCGGCGATGCGACACGTGCCGCCGGCCGAGGC
>DATEMT010000035.1:0-12718 GCA_035275445.1 Methyloceanibacter sp.
AACTCCTCCGGCCCGATCCCGGTGCCGAGCGCGGCGATCAGCGTCCCGATCTCGGCCGAGCTCAGCATCTTGTCGAAGCGCGCCCGCTCGACATTGAGAATCTTGCCGCGCAAGGGCAGCACGGCCTGGAAGGCGCGGTCGCGCGCCTGCTTGGCGCTGCCGCCGGCCGAGTCGCCCTCGACCAGGAACAGCTCGGACTTGGCGGGGTCGCGCTCCTGGCAATCGGCGAGCTTGCCCGGCAGCGAGGCGAGGTCGAGCGCGCCTTTGCGGCGGGTGAGCTCGCGGGCTTTGCGCGCGGCCTCGCGCGCGGCCGCTGCCTCGACGATCTTCTGAACGATGTTGCGCGCCTCGCCCGGATTCTCCTCGAACCAGCCCGACAGCGCGTCGGCCATGACGCTCTCGACCACGGGGCGCACTTCCGAGGACACCAGCTTGTCCTTGGTCTGACTCGAAAATTTGGGATCGGGCACCTTGACCGAAAGCACGCAAGTGAGCCCCTCGCGGGCATCGTCGCCGGTCAGCGCCACCTTCTCCTTCTTGGCGATGCCGGACTCCGCGGCATAGGTGTTCACGGTGCGGGTCAGCGCCGCGCGGAAGCCCGCAAGATGCGTGCCGCCGTCGCGCTGCGGGATGTTATTGGTGAAGCACAGCACGTTCTCGTGGTAGCTGTCGTTCCACCACAGAGCGGCCTCGACGGAAATCTTCTGCTGCTCCTTGGCCACGACAATCGGCTCCTGGATCAGCGGATGCTTGGTGCGATCGAGGAAGCGCACGAACGCGCGCAAGCCGCCCTCGTAGCGCATCTCTTCGACCTTCGGCTCGACGCCGCGATTGTCCGACAGCACGATGCGCACGCCGGAATTCAAGAACGCAAGCTCGCGCAAGCGATGTTCGAGCGTGGCATAGTCGAACTCGACCATGGTGAAGGTCTTGTCGCTCGGCACGAAGGTGATGCGCGTGCCGGTCTTGGCGGTTGCGTCGCCGACCGGCTTGAGCGGCGCTTGCGCCACGCCGTCGGCGAAGGACATGAAGTGCTCCTTGCCGTCGCGCCAGATGGTGAGGTCGAGCTTGGAGGAGAGCGCGTTGACGACCGAGACGCCGACGCCGTGCAGGCCGCCCGATACCTTGTAGGAGTTCTGGTCGAACTTTCCCCCGGCATGAAGCTGCGTCATGATGACTTCGGCGGCCGAGATGCCTTCGCCTTTGTGGATCTCGGTCGGGATGCCGCGCCCATTGTCCTCGACCGTGACCGAGCCGTCGGCATTCAGGGTGACGGTGATCTCGTCGCTGAAGCCGGCAAGCGCCTCGTCGATCGCGTTGTCCACGACCTCGTAGACCATGTGATGCAGGCCCGAGCCGTCGTCGGTGTCGCCGATATACATGCCCGGCCGCTTGCGCACGGCGTCGAGCCCTTTCAGCACTTTGATCGATTCCGCGCCGTACTCGGAGGAAGCGGCATCCTTGCGTTTTGAGGCTGTCGTCATGGTTTCCTGGAAGTGGTTTTTGGCGTCTCGGGCGGGGCCGCCGGACCCCGTGAATCAGGCCCCGATCATACCCCGATTCACTCTGAAAATTTGCGCTTCTTGGGCGAGGGGGGCGAACAAGTCGCGGTCGGTCCCGGTCATCCAGGCCTGGCATTTCAGGGCCAGAATCTGGCCAAAAAGGGCCTCTCTGCGCGCCGCGTCGAGATGGGCCGCGACCTCGTCGAGGAGGACGATAGGGGCCTTCCCTTCAAGCGCCTTGATAAGCTCGACTTTGGCGAGAATGAGCCCGACGAGGAGGGCCTTTTGCTCGCCCGAGGAGCACTGGGCGGCAGGCGCTTCGTTGGGGCCGTGAAAGACGAGAAGGTCGCTTACATGCGGCCCTTCAAGGGCTCTCGCCGCCGCCCGGTCGCGCTCGCGACCTTCCTCGAGACGGCGGCGAAACTCGTCCTCGACTTCGGTCGCCGAGCGCGTGCCGAGCGCCGCTTCGAGCCGTCCCTCGAGCGCGACCGCGGCCCAAGGGAAGGGGCCGTCGCCCCGCTCCGCGAGCATCCGCTCGATAAGGCCAGCGAGCCGCGCCGTCGCCTCGAGCCTTGCCGCCGCGATCGCAACGCCGGTTTCGGCCATCTGCTCCTCCAGCCCCTCGAACAGGGCGCGCGAGCCCTCGCGCATCTGGAACAGCCGGTTCCTCTGCCGCATCGCCCGGTCGTAGCGGCCAAGCGGGCTCCGCATCTTGGGATCGACGGCAAGCACGAGCCGGTCGAGAAAGCGCCGCCGCTCCGACGCCGGTCCGGTGAAGAGGCCGTCCATCGCCGGGATGAGCCAGACGAGATTGACATATTCGGCGAGCGCGCCCGCGCTCCGCTCCTTGCCGGCGATGCGCACGGTGCGGCCGGCCGCCTCCTCGTGCCCCGCGACGAGCCCGGTTCCGATCTCGACCTCGTCCCCGCGCGACACCACCCGCGCGGCGACGGCGAAGCCCCCGGCGCCATCCTTGCGGCAAAGCTCGTCATAATGGCGCCCGCGCAGGCCGTGGCCCGGTCCGAGCAGCGACACGGCTTCGAGCAGATTGGTCTTGCCGGCGCCGTTCTCGCCCACGAGCACGACCGGACGCGCGTCGAGCTCGAGCTCGGCCCGCGCATAGTTGCGGAAATCGGTGAGCTTCAGGCTGCGAACGAAGAGCAGGGTCTTGGCCGGGTCGCCCGCGATCGCCTGAACTGTGCCCTCTCCCTTGCGGCTCGCCTTCATACCCGCATCGGCATCAGCACATAGAGCGCGGATGCATCCTTGCCGTCGCGCACCATGGTGGGGGAACCGGGATCGGCGAGCTGAAACTCGGCCGTGCCGCTTTCGAGCTGCGACGAAATGTCGAGCAGATAGCGGGCGTTGAAGCCGATTTCGAGCGGATCGAAATCGTAGCCGACCGGAAGCTCCTCGGTGGCGCTGCCGCTATCGGGGTTGTTGACCGAAAGGGTGAGCTTGCCGTCGGTGATGGTGAGCTTGACGGCGCGGCCCTTGTCGCTCGAAAGCGTCGAGACGCGATCGACGGCCTGGGCGAAGGCGGCGTTGTCGACCTCCATCTTCTTGTCGTTCCCTTGCGGAATGACCCGCTCGTAGTCGGGGAAGGTGCCGTCGATCAGTTTCGAGGTGAGCACGACGCGCGCCGCCGAGACGCGGATCTTCGACGGCGACAGTTCGACGCGAACCTCGCCCTCGCCGCCTTCGACGAGCTTCGCGAGTTCGAGCACGGTTTTTCGCGGCACGATCACGCCCGGCATGTCCTTGGCGCCCGGCGGCAGCGGCAGCTCGATCTGGGCGAGCCTGTGGCCGTCGGTGGCGACCGCGCGCAACACTTGCTTGCCGCCGCTCTGCGCGGCGTGGAGGTAGATGCCGTTCAAATAGTAGCGCGTCTCCTCGGTCGAGATGGCGAAGCGCGTCTTGTCGATCAGGCGTTTCAGATCGGAAGCGGGCAGGCTGAAGCTGTGGCCGAGATCATCGACGCTGAGCGCGGGGAAGTCGTCGGAGGGGAGCGTTTGCAGCGAGAATTGCGCCGGTCCGCTCGTGATGGCGAGGCGTCCCTGTTCGCCGTCCCGCGCAAGCTCGATATCGGCGCCTTCGGGCAGCTTGCGCACGATGTCATGGAACATATGGGCGGGCACGGTGGTGGCACCGTCGCCCTTGGTCCGCACCGGCACGGTCTCGACCAGCTCCATGTCGAGGTCGGTCGCGGTGAGCTTGAGCTCGTTCCTGGCGGCGGCGATGAGGACATTGGACAGGATGGGAATGGTGTTACGGCGCTCAACCACGCTCGCCACATGGGCGAGCGCCTTGGCAAGTCCGGGTTTGTCGATGGTGAGCCGCATGATGCCCGATCCCAAAAAAAGTGACGATTTCCGCCGCTAAGCTCAGCCTTGGCCGAAGCGCTTCGGCTCCGGTCCGACCTTGACGAAGGCGTTGATGAGGTCCCCTAGCGCCTCGACCTTGACGCGAGAGCGGGCAATTTGCAAGAGCGGGCGGGGGGACGCCTTGGCTTGGGACCCAAGCCCCCCGGCCCGTCTTCCCCCAAAATTATTCGCGCAGGAGGCGCTTCAGAAGCTCGATCTCCTCGCGGAGCTGGGTGTCGTCGTTCATCAACTGCTCGATCTTGCGGATCGCGTGCAGCACGGTGGTGTGGTCGCGGTTGCCGAAGCGGCGCCCGATTTCGGGCAGAGAGCGCGAGGTGAGGAGCTTGGCCAGATACATGCCGATCTGACGCGGCCGGACGATCGAGCGGTTACGGCGCCCCGACAGGAGATCGCCCCGGTTGACCCCGTAATGCTTGGAGACCGTGCGCAGGATGTCGTCGATGCGTACGCGCCGCGGCTCCGCCCCGCGCATCAAATCGCGCACGATCTGCTCCGCGGTCTCGATCGTCACCGGCTGGTCGGTGAGCTGGAAGCTCGCGCGCAAGCGATGCACCGCCCCTTCGAGCTCGCGCCCGCTTTCGGTCAAGCGCTCGGCAAGGAAGGCAAGCACGATCTCGGAGATGGAAAGGCCCCTGGTCTCGGTGCACGCCTCGACCGCCCTCTTCTCGAGGATCTTGTGGCGCAGATCGTAGTCCATCGAGCCGATCTCGGCGACGAGACCGCCTCCGAGGCGCGAGCGCATGCGCATGTCGAGCTTGTCGAGCTGGGTCGGAGCGCGGTCGGCGGCGACGATCACTTGGCGGCCGCCGTCGATCAGGGAATTCAAGGTGTGACAGAACTCCTGCTGGATGGTCGGGCCTTGCAGGAACTCCATGTCGTCGATGAGGAGAATATCGATCTTGCGCAGCTTCTCCTTGAAGGCGAGCGCATCGCGCGCCCGCAAGGCCTGCACGAAGCCCGACATGAAGCGCTCGGCGGTGAGATAGAGGACTTGGGACTCGGGCTTGCGCTTTTTCACGTCCCAGGCGATCGCGTGCAGCAGGTGGGTTTTGCCCAAGCCGACATTGCCGTGCACGAACAGAGGATTGAACAGAGGCTGGGGCGCGGTGAACGCGCCCGCCACCTCCTGCGCCGCCGCGTAGGCGAGCCGGTTCGAGGTTCCGACCATGAAGCTCAGGAAGCTGAGCCGGGGATCGAGCGGCGAGCCCTCGAAGCCGCCATAGCCGGTCCTGAGCGGCATCGGCAGCGGCGCCGCCTCGGGCATCGGCGGTTCGGGGTTGCGCCTTAGCCGCGGCTGTTCCTTGGGAAGCTCGACGCCGAAATGCGGCTGCCTCACCCTGAATTCAATGCGTTCGACGCCGGGCCACTCGGCGCGCGAGAGTCTTAAGACGAAATCGTAATAGTGCGAGCGGAGCCAGTTGCGCAGGAAGCGAGTCGCCACGGTGAGATGGACGACTTCGCCATCCACCTGATCGACCTCGACCCCCCTGAACCAACTGGCAAAAACGTCTTCTCCAAGCTCAGCGCGTAACCGGCTCTTGACCCTCGCCCAAGCATCGCCTGGGGCGCCCTGCTCCTGCTGTGCCACGGTTCTTGCTCTTTCCCATTCTTTTGGTTCGCGCCGTTACGCACCGCACGCCTCATACATGAGCAGTCAACAAAGTCGACGCGGACAGTCATGACCGTCCCTATGACTTAATCCTAGCCCTAGCTTTGCTGCCAGGGTAGGCCAGCCGCTTTCCACCCCGCAAGGTCTCCGCGATGCCTGCCGTCGTCGAGCGGTCCTTCGAAACCGCAAGCGACGTTGTGGCACGCGCGATACCCGATTGCCGCCATTGCCTTGGCCGCAGCCAGACTTCGGCTGCCCGACCGGCAAATGAAGAAGAGGTCGTCATTGAACCCCGCACCGAGCGCCTTGAGTTCGCCGGCCAGACGCTCCGCGAAGCGCGGGTCGATGGCCTGATCGGGAAACGTCTGCCACTCGACGAGGAGCGGCCGTTTGCCCACAGGCCCGAGGTCCGGAATTCCCACATAGGTCCACTCTGCGCGGGTTCGCACATCAACGAGTTGGGACCGAGGATCGGATTGGAGGGTCTTCCAGACCGTCTCCACGTCCACATCGTCAATCCCCCTCTCGTCGTTCTGTGAAATCAAGGAAACGCCCTCTCACGAGAAACAAGAGTACGACGCAAGAACATTTTGGCGGCCGGTACGATAGCTAGTAGCTACAAGACGAACGAAACCCGGGCCACCCACAGATTATGCGCTAACGTTCCACAAATTTTCCACTCTCCTTGCACCGAAGACAATAAAAACCTCTCCCGGCAATTGCCAGGTGAAGGGTACTCAATTGTGAAGGAGGAGAACGCCTCGTTCTAATGATTGGACTATACACATGCCCAATACGCCGATCAAGCGAGCGGCCGCCAACTGCGCGTGGTTATGCCTCGGTGACGCGGTCCCGAACCGGATCGCACAAGTCTCTGTCTGGCAAGCGCGATTCATCGAAGCATCGATTGCGTCCAGCGTAGCGCGGACGATCACTCTTAAGCAGAGCGTTGCACGAATCCTTTTTGCGGGCGAGTCGGGAGATTCGCGCCACGCTCATCGGCCGCCTTGCCGAGACGATACAAGCGGTTGAAATCGTCATTGAATCGACAAAGGAAGGGAGCGGCACTGCGCATCGTCTGTTGCCAGGGGGCAACAGGGGCGGTTTTTTTGTTAAGACGCTCCCATCGCGCCAACGCGCTTGGCGAGGCGCGAGACTTTACGCGATGCCGTCCGGCGATGCGCCACGCCCTTCTGCGCCGACCGCGCGATGACGGGCTCTGCTTCCTTCAGCGCGGCGGCCGCTGCCGCCTTGTTGCCGGAGGCGATCGCCTCCTCGACTTTGCGCACGGAGCTGCGGAGCCGCGTCCGCCGCGTCTTGTTGACGCCGGCCCGCCGGGTTGACTGGCGCGCGGCTTTCTTCGCCGATTTGGTGTTGGCCATGAGATTTCGTCCTATTAGCGCGCGGGGAGGATAAGCCAGCGCGACGAGAGGTTTGGGCTGATTGGGGTGCTCTATAACGAGCGCCTCGGGAAGCGTCAACCGGCCCGCGAGGCCACTTCCCGGGCCAGCCCTAAGCGATTGACAGCGGGACCGCAGGGTGGCTTCTGCTCTCGCGGCTCTTGGGGAGAGGGGCCTCGCAAGGCTCAAGAAAGCGTCCCGATGCGAGTTTTGGTCACCGGCGCCGCCGGCTTCATTGGCTACCACACGGCGGCGCGGCTGCTCGACCGCGGCCATACGGTCATCGGCTTCGACAATCTCAGCCCCTATTACGACGTGTCGCTGAAGGAAGCCCGGCTCAAGCGGCTGGCGGGGCAGGAACGGTTCTCCTTCGTCAAAGGCGATCTCGCCGACCGGACCGTCGTCGAGGCGACGTTCGCCGAGGAGCGGCCCGACCGTGTCGTCCACCTCGCCGCGCAGGCCGGCGTCCGCTACTCGCTCGACCACCCCCACGCCTATATCAGCTCGAACGTGACCGGCTTCCTTCACGTGCTCGAAGGCTGCCGCCACCACAAGGTCGAGCATCTCGTCTATGCCTCGACGAGCGCAGTCTATGGCGCGAACCAGAGGCTGCCCTTTGCCGTCGGCGACAATGTCGATCACCCGGTGAGCCTCTACGGGGCGACCAAGAAGGCGAACGAACTGATGGCCCATTCCTATGCCCATCTGTTCGGCATCCCCGTGAGCGGCTTGCGTTTCTTCACCGTGTACGGGCCGTGGGGCCGGCCCGACATGTCGCTCTTTCTGTTCACCCGCAGCATCCTCGCTGGCGAGCCGATCAAGGTGTTCAACTACGGCCAGCACTCGCGCGACTTCACCTATATCGACGATGCCGTCGAAGGCGTGCTCCGCACTCTCGACGTTGTCGCGGCCCCCGACCCCAACTGGAACCCGGCGCGTCCCGACCCCGCGACCTCTGCCGCGCCCTACCGGCTCTACAATATCGGCAATCACAGCCCCGTCGCGCTTCTCGACTATGTCGCGGCGATCGAGAAGGCGCTGGGACAAAAGGCCAAGATCGAGCTGCTGCCGCAGCAGCCGGGCGACGTCGTGGCGACGTATGCCGATGTCGATGCGCTGAAGGAGGCGACCGGTTTCCAACCCGCGACGCCGCTCGAAGAGGGCATCAAGCGCTTCGTCGATTGGTATCGCGACTATTACCGGACGTGAACGGCGCCTTCGCCTCAGCGGTTCTTGAAGGCCGGCTTCCGCTTCTCGATGAAGGCCGCCATCCCCTCCTTCTGGTCCTCGGTCGCGAACAGTGAATAGAACTGGCCGCGCTCGAAGCGCGCGCCTTCGGCAAGCGTGGTGGCGAAGCCGCGATTGATCGCTTCTTTGATCATCATCACCGCGTGCTGCGACAGGCTGGCGATATTGTCGGCGACGGCCAAGGCCTCATCCAACAGCTTGGCCGCTTGCACCACCCGGCTGACCAGGTTGGCGCGCTCGGCTTCCGCCGCGTTCATGCGCCGCCCGGTGAGACAGAGCTCCATGGCCTTTGCCTTGCCGACGGCGCGGGTCAGCCTCTGCGTGCCGCCGGCGCCGGGCATGATGCCGAGCGTGATTTCCGGTTGGCCGAAGACGGCGTTGTCCGCCGCGAGAATAATGTCGCACGACATGGCGAGCTCGCAGCCGCCGCCGAGCGCATAGCCCGCAACAGCGGCGATGATCGGCTTGCGGCAATGGGAAATGCGGTCGAACGGCGCGAGGAAATCGCTGCCATAGGCCTCGACGAAGGACTTCTCGTGCATTTCCTTGATATCGACGCCGGCCGCGAAGGCCTTGTTGCTGCCGGTGATGACGATGGCGCCGATGGCGGGGTCGGCCTCGAAGCCGTCGAGGGCGCGGTTGAGCTCGGTGATAAGCCGCGAGTTCAGCGCATTCAGCGCATGCGGCCGGTTGAGCGTGATCAGTCCGACCTTGCCTTTCGTTGCGACCAGGATCGTCTCGTAGGTCGCAGCGACGCTGGCGCCGTTTTGTTCCCTGCTGATGCTATCCACGTACATGATGTGTCCTTATCGTTGACAGTTTGGACAATAGAAGGTTGAGCGTCCTCCCTGGACGATGCGGCGTACGGTTCCTCCGCAGCCTTTCTTGGCGCAAGCCTTGCCCTCGCGGCCGTAGACCTTGAAGCGATGCTGAAAGCGTCCGAGCCGCCCATCGGCGGCGGCATAGTCGCGCAAGGTCGAACCACCGGCCTTGATCGCGGCTTCGAGCACGGCCCTGACCGCGGCGACAAGCGCCTTGGTTTCCTTGGTCGGCTTGCCCGCTCTCGTGGCGAGCGAGCCCGCCTTGCGCAACGGGGAAATGCCGGCGCGATGGAGTGCCTCCGACACATAGATATTGCCGAGGCCGACGACCAATCTCTGATCGAGCAGGGCGGCCTTGATCGATGTGGCCTTGCCCTTCAGGCGCAAGGCGAGCCACGCGGGCGTGAAGGCTTTGCTCAAAGGCTCCATGCCGAGACCCTTGAACAGAGCGTGCTCATCCAGATGCGCGGCGTGAACGAGGTCCATCAAGCCGAAGCGCCGCGCATCGTTGAACCGGACCGAAGTGCCGTCGCCGAGATGGAACACGATATGCTCGTGTTTCGGCATCGGCGCCTCCTCGTGCGCGAACTCTCCGAGCGCCATGCGGGCGCCGTCGATGAAGAATCGTCCGGTCATGCCGAGATGCACGACCAGCACCTCGCCGTTGTCGAGCCGGACGAGCAGGTATTTCGCCCGCCGGTCGAGCGCTTCGACTTTCCGCCCGGTGAGCCGCTTGCCGAAATGCTTGGGCAACGGCACGCGCAAGTCGGGGCGCCTCTGCTCCACGCGCGCGAACGCCTGGCCGACCAGGACCGGCTCGAGGCCGCGCCGCACCGTTTCGACCTCCGGCAGTTCAGGCATGCTGAATGGCTCTTCTTCTGCAATGCAAAAATCGATGGTTGCAGCGCAACAATAGCCTGAACCGGACCCTTGCGCTATTGTCCGCCCCCATGTCCGAGGATCTAAAAGGCCGGGTTGCAGGCGCCGCAAAAACAAGTTTCGGGTTTGCCCTTGTGGGCGAGGAGGCGAAGCAGGACCTCGTGAACGAGGTCTTCGCCAAGGTCGCCCCGCGCTACGACCTGATGAACGATTTGATGTCGGGGGGCCTCCACCGGCTATGGAAGGACGACCTCGTCGCCTGGCTCGCCCCGCCCAGAACTGCCTCGCCTTTCGCCCTTCTCGACGTCGCTGGCGGCACGGGCGACGTCGCCCTTCGCGCGCTGAAGGCCGGGGGCGCGGGCGTCTCGGCCACGATCTGCGACATCAGCGCCGAGATGATCGAGGCGGGGCGCAAGCGGGCGGGCGATGCAAGGGTCGGCTTCGTGCGCGGCAATGCCGAAGCCTTGCCCTTCGCCAGATCGAGCTTCGATGCCTACGCCGTCGCCTTCGGTATGCGGAACCTCACCCGCCTCGACGTGGCGCTCGAAGAAGCCTACCGCGTGCTGAAGCCCGGCGGGCGCTTCCTCTGTCTTGAGTTTTCCGCCGTCGAGTTGCCCTTGCTCGACAGGCTCTATGACGCCTATTCCTTCAATGCCATACCCGCTCTCGGCGGGCTCGTCGCCGGCGACAGCGCGTCTTACCGCTATCTCGTCGAGAGCATCCGCCGCTTTCCCGATCAGGAAAACTTCATGCAATTGATCGAGAATGCCGGCTTCGAGCGGGTGCGGTACCGCAATCTGAGCGGCGGGATCGCCGCGATCCATTCCGCCTGGCGGCTGTGATAAGGCAGGGGTTATGAGCGCGATCGCCAACATGGCGCGGTTGACCAAGGCGGGCGTCGTTCTCGCCTGGTCGGGTGCGCGCGTCCTCCCCGACGAGGCGAATCTGCCGGGACCGCTCGCGCTCTTCGCCCGGGTCACCGCACCCCTCCGCAAGAACGGCACGGGCGCGGGCCGCAACGAAACCAAGCTCTCCGATGCGCTCACCTCGTTGGGTCCGTCCTACATCAAGCTCGGACAGTTTCTCGCCACCCGTGACGACATCATCGGCCGCGAACTCGCCCGCGATCTCGCGACGCTCCAGGACCGCCTGCCGCCATTTTCGCAAGCCGAGGCGAGGGCGGCGGTCGAAGAGGCGCTCGGCGCGCCGATCGACAAGATCTATGCCGAGTTCGGTCCGCCCGTCGCCGCGGCATCGATCGCGCAAGTGCACAAGGCGAAGCTGCCCGGCAAGGATGGCGGGCTTGCCCCGGTCGCGGTCAAGGTGCTCCGGCCCGGCATCGAGCAGCGCTTCCAGAAGGACCTCGACAGCTATTTCTTCGCGGCGCGCATGATCGAGCGCTTTCATCCGCGGTCGCGGCGCTTGCGCCCGATCGCCGTGGTCGACACGCTGGCCAAGTCGGTCGCCATCGAGATGGACCTCCGCATGGAGGCCGCCGCCATCTCGGAGATGGCGCAGAACACCAAGGACGACGAAGGCTTTCGCGTGCCCGCGGTCGATTGGTCGCGGAGCGCGCGCCGCGTGCTCACGCTCGAATGGATCGACGGCATCTCGATTGCCGACCGCGAAGCGCTCGCCGCCGCCGGCCACAATGTGAAGGCGCTCGGCGCCCGCGTGGTCCAGGCCTTCCTCCGCCACGCCATGCGCGACGGCTTCTTCCACGCCGACATGCATCCGGGGAACTTGTTCGTGGACACGGACGGGCGCATCGTCGCCGTCGATTTCGGCATCATGGGCCGGCTCGGCCTTAAAGAGCGGCGCTTCCTCGCCGAGATCCTCCACGGCTTCCTCACCCGCAACTATGCCCGCGTCGCCGAAGTCCATTTCGAGGCGGGCTACGTGCCGCGCAAGCACTCCGTGCAGCAATTCGCCCAAGCCCTTCGCGCCATCGGCGAGCCGATCATGGACCGCCCCGCGAGCGAGATTTCCATGGCCCAGCTGCTCGGCCAACTGTTCCAGTATACCGAAGTGTTCGACATGCAGACGCGGCCTGAGCTTCTGCTGCTTCAGAAGACCATGGTCGTGGTCGAAGGCGTGGGCCGCAGCCTCGATCCGGAGCTCAATATCTGGGTCGTGTCGGAGCCGGTGGTGAAATCGTGGATCGAAAAGGAGTTCGGCACGGGCGCCCAGTTCGAGGCCGCCGCGCAAGGGGCGGCGAGCGTCGGGCGTCTGGTCGGCGACATCCCGAAACTCCTCGGCCAGGCCGAGCGTACCGCCGAGGCCCTGTCGGCGATGGCGGAGGAGGGCTTCAGGCTCGACGACCATACCGTCGAGCGGTTGGCCGAGGCGCAAGGGCGCCAGAACCGGGCGAGCCGCATCGGCATCTGGGTCGGCGCGCTCGCGCTTGCGGCCATCGCCCTCGCACTGCTGTTCTGAGGTTCGTCATACCGGCGCAAGCCCCTTCCGTTGCTCTTCCAAGAATTGACCGCTAACCCTATTTCATTGTCATTGCCCCAGGCCGGGTCCTATGGCTTAGGTCGCTTCTGTGGCGTCATACCGGCGAAAGCCGGTATCCAGTGCCACAGCACCATGCCTGCCCTCTGGACTCGGGGCTTGCCCCGAATGACGAGTGTGCGGCGGGAGTGAGAGACGAGACGTGAACGGCAAGCGTATCCTCTTGATCGTCGGCGGCGGCATCGCCGCCTATAAGAGCCTCGATCTCGTGGGCCGCTTGAAGGAGCGGGGCGCCTCGGTACGCGCCATCCTGACCAAGGGGGGCGCCGAGTTCATCACGCCGCTTTCGCTCTCGGTGCTTACCGGGGAGAAGACCTTCACCGCGCTCTTCGACCTCAAGGACGAGGCCGAGATCGGCCAT
>DATEMT010000036.1:0-16497 GCA_035275445.1 Methyloceanibacter sp.
ATTATGTGGATGTAGCATGGTTGCCCCCTTGTTACGAAGTACTGGAGAGGGCCTCAATCAAGGCATGCCGCCTTGCAGTCCCCGGGCGCCCCGGCACAAGCGTGCAACTGCACTCTTACCCCTTCTCGCCACACTTGTCTGTTGCCCGCCCGCAACGGTAATGGGGAAAATGCAACGACGTGGGGCGCGCGAAACACCGTCTTCGTCGCGAGATTGCGGCTAATAGGCGCGGACGCCCATCGCCGCTTTCACCGCGTGATAGCCGACGAGCAATTGGGTCAGCGCCAGCGGGTGGCTCTTTGCTCCATTGGCGATATCGATGCGGCCGACCTGGTCGCGCAAATGCCCGGCCTCCGGGATCAGGTTCCACAACAGATCCTCGATCCGCTCGGCTCTCTTGTCGGAGATGTTGCCGTTGATCTCGAGCACGTCCACCGGCTTGCCGTCGCGGTCGCGGGCAAGCTCGAGACGAAGCCCGGCATTGCTCGACCCGTCCAACAGGGGGGTGAAGTCGGGATGAGGCAGCGTCGGGCGAAGGATATGACGGACGTCGAGGCGAATGTCGGAGCCGTTGGCGCCGGCGGCCCGCTGAAACCTGATGACGATGTCGGCAAAGGTGCGCTGCGGGTGGATGAAGTTGGGGCTGTCGATCTCGCGCCGGGCGAGTTGGGCGAGAACCTGCTCGCGCGAGTAGCCGCGTTTGGTGGTATCGCGGTGCATCTTCCACTTCACGCGCAAATCTTCCTCGGGATCGAGATAGATCTTCACATCGTAACAGTCGCGCATGCCGCGCGTGGCATAGCCGAGTAGACCCTCGGCGATGACGAATTGCTTGGGTTTGACATATTCGGGGGGCGAGAACGTGCCGTGCCGGTGGTCGTAGACCGGCTTCAGGACCGACTCGCCCCGGCGCAACAACCGCAAATGCTGCTCGATGATGTCGATGTGGTTGGCGCGCGGGTCGAGCGCCGACAGACCGAGCGAAGCACGGGTGTCGCGGTCGTAGCGATGGTAGTCGTCAGTGCAAATCACCGTGCAGTGTTCCTCGCCCAGAATCTGGGCGACACCTACCGACAGCGTTGACTTTCCTGACGCCGAATCACCGACGATGCCGAGTATGATCGGATGCTCGACTCGCTTCGACATTCACCACTCCAGGCACTCCTCCCATTTCGGGCGTCAAGCGACGTCGCGCGCGGCGACGTTCGCCATGCGCTCGAGCGGCATGTAGGTCGTCATGATCTGCCGCTCACCGGTTGCGCCCGTTATCATCATGGTCTGCACCTTATAGTGGGATCGCGACCGCTCCACGCCTTCGAGCATGAGGCCGGTCGTGATCCCGGTGGCACAGAAGAAGACATTGTCCGAGGTAATAATCTCGTCGCACTGGTACCATTTCTCGGTGTCGATCCCGGCCTCCTTCACAGCCTTGGTCTCGGTCTGAAGCTGGGGATCGAGGCGCGCCAGGAACTCGCCGCCCAGCGCCCTGATGGCGCAGGCCGACATGACGCCTTCGGGCGTGCCGCCGGTTCCCATGAGAGCATCGATGCCGGAACCGGGAATGGCGGCCATCAACGCGCCGGCGACGTCGCCCGCCGGGTAGAGTGCGACGCGCGCGCCGGCCCCCAAGATGCGATCGACAAGCTCGCGATGACGCGGCTTCTCCAGCACGAACACGGTCAGTTCCGACACGTCCTTGTTGAGGGTATCGGCGAGAGTGGTGAGCTTCTGCTCCACCGGCCAATGCGGATCGATCTTGCCGCGCGCCGGCGCGCTCGTGACGAATTTCTCCATGTAGAAAGCGGGCCCCGGGTTCAGCATGGAGCCGCGGGCGGCAACGGCGCAAACCGCGAGCGCGTTGGTCTGGCCGCGGACGAGATAGCTCGTGCCCTCGACCGGATCGACGGCGATATCGGCCTTGAAGAGCGAACCCGGACGCCCCAAGCGTTCGCCACGCTGCGGCTGAGGGGCCTCGCCGCGCGTCGCCTCGCCAATGGCGACGATGGCGTCGATATCGACTTCGGCGAGCGCAGCCCGCATGGCGTCAAGCGCGGCGCGGCCGGCGTCGAGACTGTCGCCCCGCCCGATCCAGCTGAAAGCGGCGCAGGCGGCGGCCTCCGTCACGCGGCGGAGGGAAAAGACAAGCTCCGGATTGGCCTGGCCGGACGTCGTCATGGAAGCTCCTTAAACGGCGATCCCGGCCGAGACGGGGCCGGGCACAAGGCAAGAGATCGAGGCACTCTAGCGTGCACTATAGCTTAAGGTCGAGGGTCACCTAGTTTTCAAGCATTTGGGCCAAAACCCGGCGCGAGCCGCGCTTCAGCCGGCGCTTCGCCGCGGATCGAGCGCGTCGCGCAAAGCATCGCCAAGCACGTTGACCGAAACCAGCAGGAAGATCAGCACCAAGCCCGGAATGACGGTCACCCACCATGCGCCCGCGAACATCAGGTCGTAGCCGGATCGGATCAGCGTGCTGAGCGAGGGCTTGGTCACGGGCATGCCGAGGCCGAGGAAGGACAGCGCCGCTTCGGCCATGACGGCGCCGGCGATCTGCGTGGTGGCGACGACGATCAGGGGCGAGGCGATGTTGGGGAGGATATGGCGCCACATGATGCCCTTCGTGCTCGCACCGAGCGCGCGCGCGGCCCTGACATAATCCTTGGCCGCTTCGACCTGGGCGGCGGCGCGCGCGGTGCGCGCCAGATAGGGCCACTCGGCGAGGCCGATCACCACGGCAAGGAGCGGCACGGCGAAGCGGCCGAGGCTCTCGCCGCCGAAGCCGGCGCGGAACAGGGCGAGCGCAATGATCGCCATCATCAAGGTCGAGAGCGAGAGCTGGATATCGGCGGTGCGGGTGACGACGGTATCGATCCTCCCCTTGGCATAGCCGGCAAGGAGGCCGAGCGGCACGCCGATCGCGGCCGCGATGGCGACGGCAAGAAGACCGACGGTGAGCGAGATGCGCGTTCCGTAGAGAATGGCGCTCAAGAGATCGCGACCTTGCGCATCGGTGCCGAGCAGGAAACGCGGGTCGCTGCCGTCGAGCCAAGCCGGCGGAAGGTTGGCATCGAGCAGGTCGAAGCTGGCAAGATCGAAGGCATCTTGCGGCGCGACCAGCGGGGCGAGGCTCGCGGCAAGGGCGAGCGTGGCCAGAACGACCGCGGCGATGGCCGCGCCCTTGTGGCGAAAGGCGAGAGCGCGTAGCGGCGATCCGCGGTCTGGCAGCGCGTCCGCGCTCATCGCGTCCCCTCCAAGCTGACACGCGGATCGAGCATGAGGCTTGCGATGTCGGCGAGCGTGTTGGCGACGACGAAGATCAGGCCGACGAAGACCAGATAGGTCGTAATCAGCGGAATGTCGGCGCGGGTGACCGCCTCGAGAAAGAGGAAGCCCATACCGGGCCATTGGAATACGGTCTCGGTCAGAAGCGTGTAGGCGATGAACGTCCCGAGCTGGAGCCCGGCCACGGCGGTGAGCGGCAGGAGCGCGTTGCGGAGCGCATGCGAAAGCCACACGCGAAGCGGGGCGGCACCTTTGGCCCGGGCGGTACGAACGTAATCGTGGCCGAGCTCGTCGAGCATGGCGCCGCGGACAAGCCTGATGAAAAGCGGCAACATGATCGAAGACAACGTGAGCGCGGGGAGGATGAGGTGCGCGAGCCCGTCGCTGGTGAGAAGCCCCGTCTCCCATGGACCGATGCGAACCGTGTCGCCGCGACCGAAGGCCGGCAGCCAGCCGAGCCAGACCGAGAAGATGGTGATGAGGAATATCCCGGTGAGGAAGACCGGAATGGATATGCCGAGAACGCTGAGATTGAGAATGAGGCGGGCACCGAGCGCGCGCGGGCGCACGGCGCAGTAGATGCCGGCCGGCAGCGACAACAGAAGCACGATCAGGCTCGCGCCGAGAACGAGCTCGAAGCTTGCGGGAAACTTGGCGAGGATGACGGCGAGCGTTGGCCGCTTGTAGATCGTGGAGGTGCCGAGATCGCCTCGAACCGCGCCGCCGAGATAGCGCCCAAGCTGCACCGGCCACGGCGCGTCGAGACCGAGCTCGTGCCGGAGCGCCGCGCGCTCGGCCTCCGGGACCGCCTCACCCACGATCTCGCGCAAAGGATCGCCGAGAGCCGTCCGCACGGCGAAGGCGATAATAAGGATCGCGAACATGACGAGCGCCGCTTGGCCGAGGCGGCGCGCGGCGAAGGCGAAGCCGGCGCCAAGCGCTCTCACGGGCGCACCGGCTCAAACGTCACGCCGTATGGCGCGTCAGAGCAACGGCGATCGCGGCGGCGACCGCAGCCTGCCACGGCACGAAGAGGAGCGCGATTGCGTCGAAGCGCGCGGCCGGATAGAGGAACAGTCCGAAGAGAGCGCCGGTGACGACGATCGGAAGCCAGGCGCGGGCATTTCTTGCCGACCGCGCGGCGATGCCAACGCCGAAAGCGATAAGACCCGCACCGATTCCGCCGCCAACGAGACCCGCCAGCACCCACCCAACAACCTCACGGCTTGCTTTGGCGCCCGCTTCGGTGCCGAACAGTTCCGAACTCACAACCGCCGAGAATACGTCGTTGGCCGTGTTGGCGGCGACGAGCCAGCCGATGATCGTGAAGGCGATCGTGAGCAGGCATTTGCCAATATCCCGGCGGACCCAAAGCCATAGCATGGCCGCGAGGCCCGCGCCAAAGGCGATGGCGGCGTGGAGCGGAACGCCTCTGGCGTTGATGAGGAATTCAGGATCTTCGAGGCGGACGTCCGGCAGCGGCGACGGCAGGGTGGAGATCAGGCCGGTCAAAACGCCGATGCAAGCCATGATCGCCACGGCGCGCGACCGCGCGGGCGGTTTGGGAAGCGCCTCGGCACCGGCAATCGACGTACTCATCCCGGCCCCCCGTAGGCGAGCGGATAAGTCCATCTATGGTAGCAGCCTGCCGGTCATCCCGCCACAGGGGCGGCGCGGCTAATTGCGCGCCGTCTTGGCCCCTTCGGCCACCGATTTCATCTGGGCGAGGCCCTTCTCCATGTCGTCGCCCATCATCTTCTGGCCGTTCATCACCAAACAGAAGGCCTTGGCGAAGAAATTCTGCTCGCCCGACATGGTCCAGGTGACGGCGGTCTGATCGCCCTCGGGCTTGAACTGGAACTCCGAGCTATTCGTGCCCGCGAACGGCCTGACGAAATCGACCTTGACCTTGACGAGGTCGCTCGGGCGGCTATCGACGATCGTCACCTTGCCTTCGCCGACCTCGTCGTTGCCCGACCAGGTCATCGCCGCGCCCTGCCCCGCCTCGGGACCTTCGAAGCCGACCTTGGCGGCGGGATCGATCTTCGCCCAAGGCGACCAGGCATCCCATTTGTGAAAGTCGTTCACTTGCGCGAACACGTCGGCCTGAGGTGCTGCGATCTTCGCCGTGCGCTCGACGCGGTAGTTGGAAGGCTGCATGGCCACGACGGCGACGAAGATAAGAATGAGCGCTGCAAGTCCGATCAGGATTTTCTTGAACATGTCTGTCCCCTCCGGCGAGAACGCCGCTTGTTCCGGCTATTCGATGACGAGATCACCAAGATATGGCATGTCAATGACATTGACGACCGCTCCGATCTTCACGTTCTTGCGCGCCGCCCAGGCCAGATGCTGCCAGTGGAGCGGGATCAGGGCCGCGTCGTCGTAAATGAGGCGCTCGACTTGGCGCAGCGCAGCGGCGCGGGCGTCCTTGTCGGTCATGGTCTGCGTCGCGACGGTGAGCTTGTCGATTTCCGGATTCGAATAGTCTCCCGCGTTGTATTGGCCGTAGCCCTTGTCCTTGTCGGGGGTCATCACCAGGAACTCGTAGAAATTCGCCGAGTCTAGCGTATCGGATTGCCAGCCGATCATCATGACATCGCCGGCGCGCTCATCGAAGCGCTGCCAGTACTGCGCCTTGGGCATGGTCTGCAAGTCGACCCGGATATTGATCTTGGCGAGCATGGCGGCCACGGCCTCGGCGACGCGCGCATCCTCGATGTAGCGATTGTTGGGCGCCATCATCGTCACGGCGAAGCCGTCGGCGTATCCGGCCTCCTGCATCAAGGCCTTGGCCTTGGCGAGGTCGTAGCGGGGCACAAGCGCGGGATCGTAGCCGGCGTAACCGGGCGGGCTCAACTGGCCGGAAGCGGTGGCGAGCCCGCGCATGATCTTGGCGGCGATGCCTTGGCCGTTCACGGCATAGGCGACGGCGAGGCGGACGCGCTTGTCCTTGAAGGCCGGGACGCGATCCTGATTGAGCTCGAAGGTGAGCACGCGCGGGCTCGGCAAGGTGACCAGGATGCAGCAGGGCGCCTGCTTCAGCCGTTCGAGATCGGTCGGCGGCACCGGCCCGATGAAATCGACATCGCCGGCGAGAAGCGCTGCGACCCGCGTCGCGGGTTCCTTGATCGGGGTGAAGACAATCTCATCGACATTGCCGGGCGAGTCCTTGTCCCAATAATCGGCGAACCGCTTGAGCTTCATGCGAACGCCCTGCTCGCGTTCGGTGACGATGAAGGGGCCGGTGCCGCTCGCATGCGTCGAGGCGAACGACGCGCCGTGCTTGACGATGGCGTCCTTCGGCTTGCCGCGCTCGTCGAGCCCGGCATAGAACGCCCGGTCAATGGGAAAGATGTAAGTGGCGAGATTGAGGACCAGCGGGTACGGGCCTTTGGTCACGAGATCGACAGTGAGATCGTCGACGGCGCGCGCTTCGGTGAACGGCTCGAACAGCGCCTTGAAGTCGGGGCTCTGCTTCAGCCGGTTGAAGGTCCACACCACGTCCTCCGCCGAGAGCGTTCGCCCCGACTGGAACTTCACCCCTTCGCGCAGGTGGAAGCGCGTGGTGCGCTCGTCGATCTTCTCGAAGCTCTTGGCGAGCCGCGGCTCGAGCGAAAAGTCCTGGCGGAAGCGGATCAGAGGATCAAACAGGAGATGCGACATCTGGAGGGTCGCTCCCGACAACTGCTCATGCGGATCGAGCGAGGTCGGATCGCTGTCGTAAGCCATGCGCAGCGTCTTGGCCGCGAGCCCCGAAGGCGCGAAAGCCGCGAAAAAGGCAAAGGCGAGAACGGCGAACAAGGGGCGCATGGGCCGGCTATGTCGCCCGAAACGCGGCGCCCCGTCCACTCCCCTTTCCTCGCAAGAACGGGCCTTATACTGTCTCGCCTTCGCTTGGGAGGAGCCCCGAGGCTCGGACAATCGTGCAAGGTTTCTTCGTGACCGGAACCGATACCGACGTCGGCAAGACGGTCGTCGCGTCCTGGCTCGTGGCGCGGCTCGGGGCCAATTACTGGAAGCCGGTTCAGGCCGGAACCGATCCCGAGACCGACTCCGACACGGTGCGCCGGCTTGCGGGCGTGGCCGAGGACCGCATTCTGCCCGAGGCCTATGTCCTGCCCGATCCGCTTGCACCCCACGAGGCCGCGCGGCGCGCGGGGCTCGACATCGACATGGCGAAGCTCGTGCCGCCTTCATCGGACCGGCCGCTCGTGGTCGAGGGCGCGGGCGGGCTCATGGTGCCGCTCGGCGATCAAGCCTACGTCATCGACCTCGCGCGCGACCTTGACCTTCCGCTCATCCTCGTCGCGCGTTCGACGCTCGGCACGATCAACCACACGCTGCTCTCGCTCGAGGCAATCAGGCGGCGCGGGCTCGCACTTGCCGGCGTCGTGATCAACGGGCCCGAGACCCCGCATAATCGCGCCGCGATCGAGCGCTACGGGCGGGTTCAGATCATCGCCGAGATTCCCCGGCTCGATCCGCTGACGTCCGCTTCGCTTCGCGCCATCGAGCCTGAGATCGACCTCGCCAAGCTCGCGCGGGAAGCGGCATGAACGACGACCCGCAATCGCGACAGGGCGAAGCTGAAGCCGCAGCGGTGCTCGCGCGAGACAAGCGCCATGTCTGGCACCCCTATACCCAGCACGGGACCGAAGGCGATCCCATCGTCGTCACGCGGGCCAAGGCGGCATCGTTGTTCGACAGCGGGGGCGTGGAAATCCTCGACCTCGTCGCGTCATGGTGGACCTGCACCCACGGACATTCGCATCCGAAGCTGAACGCAGCACTCGCCGCCCAAGCCGAACGCTTCGAGCATGTGATGTTCGCCGGCTTCACCCATCAGCCCGCGGCCGATCTCGCCGCCGCGCTGGCGAAGATCCTTCCCGGCGACCTGAACAAAGTCTTCTTCTCCGACGACGGCTCGACCGCCGTCGAGGTCGCGCTCAAGATCGCCTATCAATCTTGGATCAATCGCGACGAGCCGCGCCGCAGGGGCTTGATCGCCTTCGACGGCGGCTATCACGGCGACACGCTCGGCGCCATGTCGGTCGGCCGCGGTTCGAAATTCTTCACGCCGTTTCGCGACCTGATGTGCGAGGTGAGCCTACTGCCTTATCCCGGGACGTTCGCGGGCGACGATGCCGTCGGCGAGCGCGAGGCCGGCGCCATGTCGGCGCTCGAGGCGACGCTGACCGATCGCAGGACCGGGATCGCGGCGCTCATTATCGAGCCCCTGCTTCAGGGCGCCGGCGGCATGCGGGTCTGCCGTCCGGAGTTCCTCAAACGCCTGGTCAAGACGGCGCGGGATGCGGACGTTCTCGTCATCTTCGACGAGGTCGCGACCGGCTTCGGGCGAACCGGCTCGATGTTCGCCATGGAGCAGGCCAAGGTCGTGCCGGATCTCGTCTGCCTGTCGAAAGGGCTCACCGCCGGCTACATGCCGATGGCGGTCACGGTGGCGCGCGAAGAGTTGTTCGAGGCCTTCGTCGGGGACAGTTTCGAGCGCGCGCTGCCCCACGGTCATTCCTTTACGGCAAATCCGCTGGCCTGCTCCGTGGCGCTCGCTTCGCTCGCCTTGTTCGAGGAGGAGAAGACGCTGCAACGGATCGCGCACATCAACCGCTCGCATCGCGCCTTCATGGCCGAGCTTGCCGCACGCCCCGACGTGGCCCGGCCGCGTCTCCTCGGCTCGATCCTCGCCTTCGACGTGAAGGAAGCGGGCGGCTATCAATCGGCGGTCAGCCGGCGGCTCGCGGGCTGGTATCTGGCGCGCGGCCTCAATATCAGGCCGCTCGGCTCGACGGTTTACCTCATGCCGCCCTATTGCATCACCGAGGCCGAGCTTGGGCGCGCCTATGCCGGCATCGTCGAAGGCCTCGATTGGCTCGCTGCGGACGCTTCGAGCCGGCCATAGACGATGTGCCAGGTGACGCGGCCGCCGAACCGCGCATCGGAAGCGCGCAACGCGCCGCGGAGCGCGGCCGGCGAAAGCGGCACATAGCCTTCGCGCGGGGTCAGTCCGCCGACGGCCTTCATGCGGCGCAAGAAGGAGAGTGCGTCGGTGTCGGGGCTCAGCCGCTCCTCCTCGACCACGCCGGGAAGCGGTTTTATCTCGGCAACGCCGCTCGGCAATCCTTCGCTTGCGAGCGCTTGGCGCCATTCGGCGAAGCTGTCGGGCCCGAGCGTGGCATAAAGCAGGACACCCTCCGGCGCGAGGAAGCGGCGCAAACGTTCGAGACTTGCGCTTGGGTCGGCGAGCCAGTGAAGCGTCATGCTCGACGCGATCAGGTCGAGGCCGGCATGGCCGCCCGCCTCGCCCGCGTCCATCACTTCAAAGCTGATATTCGCCGGACCCAAGGGTGCGAGGTTCCGCCGGCACATCGCGATCATGGCGGGGGCGGCATCGGTCAGAACGAAGTGGCCGCCGGGATACCGCTCCAGCAGGTGGCGGCTGAGCAGGCCCGTGCCGCAGCCGAGTTCGAGCACGCGGGGGGCCTCCATCTCGGGCAGAAGCCGCGCCAATCTGGCGGCGATCGCGCGCTGGAGACCGGCGTGGCGCTCATAGCGCTCCGCGCTTGCGCCGAACTTGGCGGCAATCTCGGCGCTACGCCGGGAGAGAATTGGCGAATTCAAGGACATGACGCGCGCACCATTCCGGGTGCCTCAAGGGTAGGACATGGCCGCCGTCCGGCGACCAGACGAGCTCCGCCTTCCGCCAGATCGCCTCGCTCATGGCGGCAGGCACGATGGCATCGTCGCGGGCGGCAAGGGCAAGCATGGGGCATCGAAGTCCGTTCTTAATATCTCGCGCGTCCCATTTCATCAGCCAATCGAGGCCTTCATGCAGACGCGGGATATCGAGCGCCTCGGGCGGCGCGAAGTCCGGCGCGCCGGACGAGCGCCAGAAGGTCTCGACGGTGGCGTAGGGCGCGCGCTCGATCCCCCGCCTCATCGCCGCCACGCGCGAGGCGGGGACATGACAGCGGAAACAGTCGAAACCCTGCACGCTGACGAGAGCGCGGAACTGCCCTCCCCCGCGCGCCATCAGCCACAGGAGGCCGAGCGAATGACCGACGGCGATGGCGTCCTGCGGCCAGCTCTTTTCGCCCGCCGGCCCGCCCGTCACGAAGCCGAGATCGACCAGCGTCACGCGAGCGCCGTCGAGCTGCTTGACGAAGCCGGCCCAGAGTCCGGCATGGAAGCCCCAACCATGAACGAGGACGAAATGCATCTTCGACGCTTCACACCGCCTCGGCCCGGGGACGTGCGTCCCCCGCCGCGAGGACATCGAGAAGGCGATCGACATCGGCGTCTTCATGCGCCGCGGTGAAGGCTACTCTGAGCCGCGCCGTTCCGGGCGGCACGGTGGGCGGCCTGATGGACGCGGCCCAGATTCCGGCCTGTCGCAGCCGCAAGCTCATGGCGAGCGCGGCTTCGGGCGTGCCGAGAAGGACCGGGACGATCTGCGTCGCGGCATTGCCGGTGTCGAGCCCGGCCGCACTGGCGCCGGCGCGAAACCGCGCCGCGATGCTCGCGACATGGGCGCGCTCGGCATCCATGCCGGTGATAATATCGAGCGCCGCATCGATGGCGCCGAGCACGGGCGGCGGCAGCGCGGTCGAATAGATCACGCCGGCGCAGCGGTTGACGAGGTAGTCGCGCACCGTCTCGCTTCCCGCGACAAAGCCGCCGAAGCTGCCGAGCGCCTTGGAGAAGGTGCCGATCACGATATCCGCCTCGCCCCCGAGGCCCGAGCCTCCTTCGCCGAGAATGCCCGTCGCGTGCGCGTCGTCGACGATCAGGCAGGCTTCGTGCTCACGCGCGAGGCGCGAAAGTTCGGCGAGCGGGGCCAAGTCGCCGTCCATCGAAAAGACGCTCTCGCTCAGGATGAATTTCGGGCGGCTGTCGCCTTCGTGGTCGGCGAGAAGGGCGCCGAGATGGCCGGCGTCGCAATGGCGGTAGCGGATCTGCCGTGCACCCGCCGCCTGGCAACCGAAATGTATGCTGGCGTGATTGAGGCGGTCGGCGAAGACGAGAGGCTCCGCGCCGAGCACGCTCCGATCGAGAATGGCCTGGAGCGCGGCGGCGTTGGTCTGGAAGCCCGACGCCATGACGAGCGCCGCCTCCTTGCCCTTGAGGCGCGCAAGCTTGGTCTCGATCGGGCGAAACAACTCGAGATTTCCCGTGACGAGGCGCGAGGCTCCCGACCCCACGCCCCACGCGTCGGCCCACTCGATCGCCCGGCGGATCAAGGCCTCGTTGAAGCGAAGCCCGAGATAGTCGTTGCTGGCGAAATTGACATAGGCCCCGCCCTCGGCCTGGACCGTCCGCGCCTCGCGCGTGGCGACAGCCAGCAGGAACCGCCGCAAGCCCTGGTGGGCGCGCTGATCGAGAAAGGCCCGGTACCGTGCTTCGCTTCCGATCATCGGTCTCTCTTAGCGAGCAACTTCACCCTCGCCAATACAATCAATTTTACCGGCCAGGGGCGGTTTCTCCAGGCTTAAAGCGCCGGGAAACAGGGCTCAACTCAAGGAATTGCGCGGCCTTTCGCTCGCGCCTCCGATCCTGTATGAGCGAGGGTCCATCCTCCAGCGATCGCGAGCCTCGCCCCGTGCCGGACCTCTCGGAAATCTTGAATCGTATCAGCGGCAAAGGACACCAGACCGAGAGGTTGCGCGAACCGGCCGGCACGGCCGAAACCCGTCACGATTGGGAGAACGCAGAAGTCCTCGATCTCCTCAGCCAACCGCTGCTCGACCTGATCGATGCGGCGCGCGAAGTGCACCTTCGCTACCACGACGACGGCGAGATGCAGCTCGCAAGCCTGCTCTCGATCAAGACCGGCGCCTGTCCCGAGGACTGCAAATATTGCGCGCAGTCGGCTCACTACGCCAAGACCACCGGGCTCAAGCGCGAGACGCTGCTCGATGTCGGCGACGTGCTGGAAAAGGCCAAGCGCGCCCGGGACGCCGGCGCCTCGCGCTTCTGCATGGGCGCGGCCTGGCGCGAGGTGAAAGACGGCGAGGCCTTCGACAGCGTGATCGCCATGGTCAAGGGCGTGCGCGCGCTCGGCATGGAGGCATGCGTCACTCTCGGCATGCTGAGCGATGGGCAGGCAAGCCGCCTCGCCGAAGCCGGGCTCACGGCCTACAACCACAATCTCGACACCTCGCCCGAGTTCTACGGCGACATCGTCACCACGCGGACCTATCAGGATCGCCTGGAGACGCTGGCGCGAGTGCGGAAGGCCGGCATCGAGGTCTGCTGCGGCGGCATCATCGGCATGGGCGAGAGCTTGGCCGACCGGGCGCGGCTGTTGCAGACGCTCGCCAATCTCGCCCCGCATCCCGAGAGCGTGCCGATCAATGCGCTTGTCGCGGTGGCGGGCACGCCTTTGGCCGAGCGGCCGCCGGTCGATCCGCTCGACCTCGTGCGCATGGTGGCGGCGGCGCGCATCCTGATGCCGCTGTCGCGCGTCAGGCTCTCGGCGGGACGGCGCGAGCTCACCAAGGAAGCACAGATCCTCTGCTTCCTTGCCGGCGCCAACTCGATCTTCTACGGCGACAAGCTCTTGACCACGACCAACAATGACGTGTCCGACGATCTCGCCTTGATCGAGGCGGCCGGGCTCAGCGTGAAGCCGCCCTGCCCGACCTAGTGATGATGATGCCGCGGACGCAAGGTCGGCATGTCGCCGGGCTTGGTATGGTACATGATCAGCAGCATCGACATCAGGATCGCGGCGATAAGACCGGCCAAGGTCCCAACCCAGATGCGCGAGTCGCCAAGGTCGCTCCGCTGCGCCAGCTCGACCGCCGCCGCGCTCGCCGCAAGCGAGGCGATAACGGCATAAACAATCACGAGCACGGGCGTGCGGGAATCGTCCGGCCCCACGCCGGCGCCGCGTGCGAGAATGAAGTTCCGGACCGCGGCGCCGATGGTGGTGCCGAGGAACCCGGCGAGAAGCGCCACGGTCAAGGCGCCGAGCGAGAAACTGCCGGCCGCAAGGCCGGTAAGCGCCCCGACCGCGGTGCCCACGATCAAGACAATCAACAAGCTCGCTGAAGTCATCTCTTAGTCCCCCCTCATGGCCAGACAGCGCTTTTCGGCCGTCCTTCGCTTATATGCGCGGAGTATGCCCTAAGCCGAGGATTCGGAAAAGGCAACCGGGTAGGCCCCTCGTCCCGATGGCTTGCGCCCGGCCGTGTCCGGCGCTAGGCAAGGTCGCTCGCGCCACTCTCAGGCCTGTTCATGTCCCGCACCGTCTATGTCAACGGCTCCTACGTGCCGGAGGAAGAGGCCAAGGTCTCGGTGTTCGACCGCGCCTTCCTCTTCGGCGACGGGGTCTACGAGGTCACGGCGGTCTTGAACGCGCGGCTCGTCGATTTCGAGCCCCACCTCGCCCGTCTCGACCGCTCGCTCGGCGAAATCGCCCTTGCCGCGACGCTGAGCCGCGAGGCCCTGCTCGCGCTGCATCTGGAACTCGTCCGGCGCAACGGCCTCGACGAGGGCCTCGTCTATCTCGAGATCACGCGCGGGAGCGCCGAACGGGATTTCGCCTATCCCGACCGGACCTCGCCCAATGTCGTCGCCTTCACGCAGAGCCGCCCGCTGATCGCCAACCCCAACGCCGAGACCGGCGTGAAGGTGGTCACGATTGCCGATATGCGCTGGAAACGGCGCGACATCAAATCGACCTCGATGCTGGCGCAGACCATGGGCAAGCAGGAAGCAAAGCTCCGCGGCGCTTATGAAGGCTGGATGGTCGAAGACGGCACGGTGACGGAGGGAACATCGTCCTCCGCCTTCATTCTCGACGCCAAGGGCGTGATCCGCACCCAGCCGCTCGGCCCTCACATCCTCCCCGGCGTCACCCGCCGTTCGATCCTGCGGCTCGCGGCGCTCGAGGGCGTGGCGCTCGAAGAGCGGCCGTTCAGCGTCGCCGAGGCGCTCGACGCGCGCGAGGCGTTCATGACGGCGGCCTCGGCCTTCGTGCTGCCAATCGTGGAAATCGACGGCGTTCCGATCGGCGATGGGCGGCCGGGCAAGGTGGCCAACCGCTTCCGCGCGCTCTATATCGAGGAAGCGCTGAACTCCAGCATCGGCGCGTCCGCGGAAGCCTGACGGCTTTCTGAAATCCCGGCAGGATGAGTTGCTTAAATGGCGCAAGCCAGATCGGCCAATTCTCGCTCCGCCAGGCTGAAGCGGGTCAAAGTGCGCCGGGCCGTCGTGCTTGCCAATGCCGGCGCCGGCCCCCGCGCCTTCACCCGCGCCCATGCCGCCAATCTCAAGTCGAGGCTCTCGGCCGCTTTCGAGCGGGCAGGCGTCACCGTCGAGATCCGCTTGCTCGATGGGAAGAGGTTGCAGAAGGCGGCTTCAAAGGCGCTGGCCGAAGCGCGTCGCGGCGACATCGACGCGGTCATCGCCGGCGGCGGCGACGGCAGCATCCGCGCCGTGGCGGGCGTGCTTGCCGGAACACGCGTGCCGCTCGGCATAATTCCCCTCGGAACGCGCAATCATTTCGCCAAGGATGTCGGGCTTCCGCTCGATATTGAGGGCGCCGCCGCGACCATCGCGAACGGGCAGACAAGCCTGGTCGATCTCGGCGAGGTCAACGGCGAGATCTTCATCAACAATTCCTCGATCGGCATCTACCCGTATCTCATCATCGAGCGCGACCGGCGCAGGGCGCGCGACGGGCTCGCGAAATGGACGGCCATGGTGCCGGCCTTCTTGCGGATGTTGCGGCACTTCCCGCGACGGCGCTTGAGGATCTCGGCCGAGGATTTCGCCCGGCCGTACCGCACGCCGTGCCTCTTCGTCGGCAACAACGAGTACGGCATGGAGCTTTTCACCTTCCGGCGGCGGCACCGTCTCGATACAGGCCGGCTGTGGTTCTACGTGGTGAAGCCGCGCACGCCGCTCGCCTTCTTCTGGATGGCGTGCCGGATGTCCTTCGGCCGGCTCAACGAGGCACGCGATCTCGACCGGTTCGAGCTTGCCGAGGCCGAGGTCAGCGCCCGCGCGATCCAGATATCGGTCGCCCTCGACGGCGAGATCAGCTTCATGCACACCCCCCTGCATTACCGCTCTCGCGCCCAGGCGCTGCGCGTCATCGTGCCCGGGACGGTGCGCTAGGCCCGATTGTCGGCGTTCGCGTTATGTTCGCTTCCGCGGGGCGAATCGGGTATGCTGGCGGCCTGCGAATCACCGGGACCACCCGCATGCTCCTTCGCCAGACACCGAGTTACATCAAGCGCAAGCTGATCGAGTTCGCGCCGGAAATCTGGCTTGCGCTCGACCTCCTCGCCAAGGATACCGGCCGGTCGGTCCAGGACCTCGCCGACGAAGCCTTTGCCGATCTCCTTGCCAAATATCACCGTCCGGCCTCGCTGAAAGAGGCTTTGCGGGAAAGCGCGCGCAGGCTGCCCGCCAACGACGACATTCCGCCGCCGCGCTGAGGCGCCTACTTCTTGAGCCGGGCGAGGATCCCTTCCAGCGCCGCGACGATGTCCGCCCGCTCGCGCTTCTGCAAATCGAGCAACACCTTGAAACCGTCGCTCTCCTCGCGGATCACGGCGCCGTCGCGGACGAGATCGTCGTAAAGGCCGAGCACCTTGTAGCAGCGGACCGGCTCGGCGAAGCCCTTGACCTTGATCGGCGCCTGCTCCTCCGCCGCCACCTCGCCCTTGACGAGCGAATAGGTCTCGTGACCGAGGAGGATGCCGTCGAGCTCGGCATAGGATTGCAGCCGCGCCGTCAGATTCACCGGCCGGCCGATGATGGTGTAATCCATGCGGTCTTCGCTGCCGAAATTGCCCACCGTGACGAAGCCCGTGTTGATGCCGACGCGGACATGGAACGGCTGCTCGGCGCCGCGCTCCTGCCACTCGGCCTGGATCGCCTGCATCCGCCGCAGCATGGCGACGGCCATGCGCACGCAAGCCAACGCGTCTTCCCTCACCCCTTTCGATTCGGGATCGCCGAAGAAAACCATGATGGCGTCGCCGATATACTTGTCGACAGTCGCGCCGAATTCGAGCGCGATATTCGTCATCGCGGTGAGATAGTGGTTGAGCAAATTGGTGAGGTCTTCGGATTCGAGCTTTTCGGTCGTCTCGGTGAAGTTGACGACGTCGGAGAAGAAGATGGTCAACTTCTTGCGCGTCGATGCGATCCCGACCTTCTGCGCGCCGGTGAAGATCGAGT
>DATEMT010000037.1:0-3136 GCA_035275445.1 Methyloceanibacter sp.
GCCTCGAGCGCTTCGAACAACTGGATCTGCGGGGCGGTGTTGGCGACGTGGTCCTCGCCCCTGATGACGTGAGTGATACCGAGATCGATGTCGTCGGCAACGCTCGGCAGCGTGTAGAGATAGGTGCCGTCTTCCCGCACCAGCACCGGGTCCGACAGGGAGGCGGCATCGACATGCTGGCGCCCGCGCACGAGGTCGTCCCACACGACGTTGCGGCTCTCGAGCAGAAAGCGCCAATGCGGCTTGCGCCCTTCGGCCTCGAGCTTCGCCCGCTCCTTGGCCGAAAGCTTCAAGGCGGCGCGGTCGTAGACCGGCGGCTTGCCGCGGGCGAGCTGGCGCTTGCGCTTCAATTCGAGCTCCTCGGCCGTTTCGTAGGCCGGGTAGAGCCGCCCCTTCTTTTTCAGATGCTCGACCGCTTTCGCGTAAAGCGCCGAGCGGTCGGACTGGCGCACCTCAAGGGCCCAGGCGAGCCCGAGCCAGGCGAGGTCCTCGCGAATGCCGTCGGCGAACGCCTCGGTGGACCGCTCCCGATCCGTGTCGTCGAGCCGAAGAACAAGGGCCCCGCCGCGCGACCGCGCGAACAGGTGGTTGAGCAGCGCCGTGCGGATATTGCCGGCGTGGAGCCGCCCCGTCGGGCTCGGCGCGAAACGGACGGTGACGCTCATCTTCTAGAGTTTCTCGCGGAATTTGTTGGTGATGGGATAGCGGCGGTCGCGGCCGAAATTCTTGGCGGTGATCTTCACGCCCGGCGCCGCCTGACGCCGCTTGTACTCGGCGAGATAAAGCATGCGCTCGACCCTCTTCACGGTCTCGGACGCGTGCCCGCGCGCGACGATCTCGGGCAACGGCATCTCGCCTTCGACCAGGCAATTGAGAATATCGTCGAGGACATCGTAGGGCGGCAGCGTGTCCTGATCGCGCTGATTGGGCTTGAGCTCGGCGCTCGGCGCCTTTGTCAGCACGTTCTCGGGAATGACGGGACCTTCCGGTCCGAGGCAGCCTTTGGGACGGGCGCGGTTGCGATAGCGGGCGAGCGCATAGATCTGGCCCTTGTAGAGGTCCTTGACCGGATTGAACCCGCCGTTCATGTCGCCGTAGAGCGTGGCATAGCCGACCGAGACCTCGGATTTGTTACCGGTGGTCAGAACCATCGACCCGAACTTGTTGGAGATGGCCATGAGCAGCGTTCCGCGCGCGCGCGACTGCAAATTCTCTTCCGTGGCATCGGCCGTCGTGCCTGCGAACACCTTGGCAAGGTCCTTGCTCAGCCCTTCGACGGTCGCGTGGATCGGCATGATGTCATGGCGGATGTGAAGCGCTTCCGCCGTTGCCGCCGCATCGCTCAGGCTCTCATTGCTCGTGTATTTGTAGGGCAGCATGACGCCGTGCACGCGTTCGGCGCCCAGCGCATCGACGGCAAGCGCCGCGCACAGCGCCGAGTCGACCCCGCCCGAGAGCCCGAGCACGACGCCGGGAAACCCGTTCTTGTTGACATAGTCGCGAAGCCCGGTGACGCAGGCGAGATAGTTCGCGGCCTCGTCCCGCTCGATCGCAGCGATCTCGCCGGGGCGGCAGGCCCACTCCCCCCCTTCGCGCCGCCATTCGGTCGTCCCGAGCGCTTCCTCCCAGGCCGGCAACTGCACCGCAACCGTTCCCTCCCCGTTCAGAACGAAGGAGGCGCCGTCGAACACAAGCTCGTCCTGTCCGCCAACCTGATTGACATAAGCGAGCGGTAGCCGCGTTTCGGCCACGCGCAGGCGCGCGGTGTCGTAACGAACCGCCTGCTTGCCGATCCAATAGGGCGAGCCGTTCGGGACGATCAGGAGTTCGGCACCGGCTCGAGCAAGCGCCACGCACGAATCCCCGCTCCAGATGTCCTCGCAGACCGGCACTCCGAGCGCCAGGCCGCGAAACGCGATCGGCTGCGGCAGCGGCCCAGCGGCAAACACGCGCTTCTCGTCGAACACGCCGTAATTCGGCAGATTGTATTTGTACCGCACCGCCTCGATGCGGCCGCCTTCGAGCAGCGCCATGGCGTTATACACCGCCGCCCCCTCGCTCCACGGAAGGCCCATGAGCATGGCGGGACCGCCATCCTTCGTCTCGCGCGCGAGCGCTTCGCACGCCTCGCGTGCCGCCTTCTGGAGCGCGGGCTTGAGCACGAGATCCTCGGGCGGATAGCCGGTGAGGAAGAGCTCGGTGAAAGCGACGAGATCGGCCCCCTCCTCGCCCGCGCGCGCGCGGGCTGCGCGCGCCGCTTTGAGATTGCCGTCGATATCGCCCAGAACCGGGTTGAGCTGCGCGAGAGCGAGCTTGAACCTGTCTTTGATCGCCTTGGTCATGGCCGGAACTTAGTTGGAACCGCCTAATTTTGGTTTGTCATGGCCGGGCTTGACCCGGCCATCCACGTCTTTCGCTCCGGAAAATTCGTGGGATGCCCGGCACTGCGTTTGCGCCGGGGCCGGCAAGCCGGACCCGGGTGGCCGGGCATGACCAGTTAATGTGGCTCACTCGCCCGCGGCAATCGAGATTTCCGGCTCGGGCCGCCCGTCCCGCTCGCGCTTCAACCTCTCGGCCATGATGAAAGCGAGCTCGAGCGACTGGTCGGCATTGAGCCGCGGATCGCAATGGCTGTGGTAGCGGTCCGAAAGATCGGTCTCGGTGACCGCCTTGGCTCCGCCGACGCACTCGGTCACGTTCCGGCCCGTCATCTCGACATGGATGCCGCCGGCGTGGGTTCCCTCGCCGCGGTGGATGTCGAAGAAGGATTCGACTTCGCTCAAAATGAGATCGAACGGCCGCGTCTTGTAGCCGCTGCCCGCCTTGATCGTGTTGCCGTGCATCGGATCGCAGGTCCACACCACCCGCTTGCCTTCGCGCTCGACTGCGCGAATGAGAGCCGGCAGGTACTTGGCGATCTTGTCGGCGCCGAACCGGCAGATGAGCGTGAGCCGGCCCGGCTCGTTATGCGGGTTGAGCACGTCGATCAGCGTGAGCAGGCCTTCGGGCGCAAGGCTCGGCCCGATCTTGGCGCCGACCGGATTCTTGATGCCGCGCAGATATTCGATATGGGCGTGATCGAGCTGGCGGGTGCGATCGCCGACCCACAGCATGTGACCCGAGGTCGCGTACCAAT
>DATEMT010000038.1:0-2225 GCA_035275445.1 Methyloceanibacter sp.
GTCGACGACGAGCGTGTCCACCTTGGCGAGACGCTCGAGCGCGGCAGCGTTCCGCACCAGCACGCCGGCCTCCGCGCCCCGTCCGGTCGCGACCATGATGGAAATCGGCGTGGCGAGGCCGAGCGCGCAAGGGCAGGCGACGATCAGCACGGTGACGGCGGCGACGAGCGCGTAGGCCAATTGCGGCGGCGGACCGACCAGGTACCACGCGATGAACGCGATCGCCGCCACGGCGATCACGGCCGGCACGAAATAGCCCGAGACGGTGTCGGCGAGAGCCTGGATCGGCGCGCGCGACCGTTGCGCCGAGGCGACCATTTCCACCACTTGCGCGAGCGTCGTCGCAGCGCCGGTGCGATCGACTCGCATGTCGAAACTGCCGGAGCCGTTCAGCGTGCCGCCGGTCACGCGCTCGCCGCCAATCTTCTCGACCGGGATCGGCTCGCCGGACAGCATCGATTCATCGACCGCGCTCCGGCCCTCGATCACCGTGCCGTCGATCGGGATCTTGTCGCCGGGACGCACCCGCAGGATGTCGCCGGCAACGACATCGGCAAGCGGCACGGTCTCGGTCTTGCCGGTCGCGAGCACGCGCAAGGCGGTCTTGGGCGCAAGGTCGAGCAGGGCACGGATGGCGCCGCCCGTCTTCTCGCGCGCCCTAAGCTCCAGCACCTGGCCGACGAGGACGAGGGCGACGATCACCGCGGCCGCCTCGAAATAGGTGGGGATGAGGCCATGAGCGTCGCGCATCGACGGTGGGAACAGTCCGGGCGCCACCGTGGCGACGACGCTGTAGAGGAACGCCGCGCCCGTGCCGAGCGCGATCAACGTGAACATATTGAGGAAGCCCGAGCGGATCGAGGCGATGCCGCGCTCGAAGAACGGCCAGCCGCACCACAGCACGGCGGGAACGGCGAGGGCGAACTTCAGCCAGCTTTGCGCCTGCGGCGACAGGAAGGGGAGGAGATCGACGCCGAAGACGTGGGCGCCCATGTCCATGGCGAGCAGCGCGAGCGCGAGCGGCGCCGCCACCCATAGCCTGCGGGTGAAATCGATAAGCTCGGGATTGTCGGTGTCTTCGGGCAATGCCCCCATGGGCTCGAGCGCCATGCCGCAAATGGGGCAGGGGCCCGGACCTTCCTGCACGATTTGCGGATGCATCGGGCAGGTATAGAGCGTGCCGGCGGGGAGCGGCGCGGGCTCGCCCGTCTTGTCGAGATAGCGGGTAGGATCGGCCGCGAATTTCTTGCGGCAGCCCTCGGAGCAGAAAAAGTAGGTGTGGCCGCGAAACGGCGCGCTTGGCTTGCCCGCATGCGGGTCAACCATCATGCCGCAGACCGGGTCGGTCGCCACATGCGCGTCCTTGGAGCCTCTTTGGTTCATGGTTTGGGATGAGCGCCGAACGGACTTGCGGAATTGCAAGCGGGGATGGCTATCATGGGAACACCTGACAATATGGGGTCGGAGGCAAGGGGATGCGACTGGGGTCGGGCTTTGGCATTGTCCTTGGGCTCCTGCTCGGGGCGGCTGCGGGCGGCGGCGCGGCCTATTATGTAACCCATTACGTGCTGGATAGGCCGGTCGATTGGTATGCCGCCGATGTCTCAAAGCTCGGGCCCGGGCCTGAGAACGATCTCATCCGCTACGGCAAGGATCTGATCGTCAATACCCCCCGACATATCGGCAAGAGCGCGAGCGACCCCGCCATGCGCTACGCCGGCAACAATCTCGCCTGCCAGAATTGTCATCTCAACGCCGGATTGCAGCGCTTCGCCGCGCCCTTCGTCTCAACCTTCGCGACGTATCCCTTCATGGTGGACGACCAGGTCTTGACGCTGACGGATCGCATCAACGGCTGCATGCGGCGGAGCCTCAACGGCCGAGATTTGCCGAGCGAGGGCCGTGAGATGGAGGCGATCATCGCCTACCTCAAATTCGTGGGCCGCGGCAGCCCCGAGGGCGTGCGCGTTGCCGGCATGGGCTTGCGGCCGATCGCGAACCCAACCTCGCCGCCGGACGCGCGGCGCGGGGAGGAGGTCTACGCCAAGCTCTGCGCGACCTGCCACAAGGAAGACGGACAAGGCGAGCCGAAGCCGGCCCCCGGCGTCGGCTATTCGATTCCGCCACTGTGGGGCGAAGCCAGTTTCAACGCGGGCGCGGGCATAGCCAAGACGGCCTACGCGGCGTCATACATCCACGACAACATGCCGATGGGGGTCAATTAC
>DATEMT010000039.1:0-2696 GCA_035275445.1 Methyloceanibacter sp.
ACCAATAATTGATCGAGACGTTTTTTTTTGTAGATGGCCACAACTGGTTCTCATATGCTCGCCCGGCGTCGGGGGAGTCTCGCGCGCGGAGGTCATGCCGGGAGCGGCCGGGCACCGCTTACATCATACTGCGGAGCGCCCCGCTCGGCGCGCATACGCGGAGGTCTCGTGAGCCCAGGAACTACGGCTTACCTTACCGACAAATGTGAAGTCCAAAATCGTGACGTTACCGGCGGCAAGGCCGTCTACGCTCGGGACATTATCGAGCCCGGCGAGCTTGTTGCCGTCTGGAGCGGACGCATCATCCCGGCCGAGGCGCTCGACGAGCTCCCGGAAGAGATCAGGCGGCACACGGTCCAGATCGAGGAGGGACTTTATCTCGCTTCGATCTCGGCAAACGAGCCGCCGGACTTCATCAATCACAGTTGCGAACCCAATGCCGGTCTCGACGGGCAGATCGCCATTGTCGCTCTTCATCGGATTCATCCCGGCGATGAAGTCACCATCGATTACGCGATGTGCGACGGAACGCCTTATGATGAATTCGAGTGCGCTTGCGGGACGTCGTTGTGCCGCGGCCGCGTGACCGGCGAGGATTGGCGCAATCCCGAATTGTGGGAGCGTTACGCCGGACATTTCTCACCGTATCTCGAGCGCCGCATCAAGGCGCTTAAACGGCGGAGACTCCGGCGCAAACGTAGCCTGGTCGCGGTCGGCACCGAGGTTGCGGGCAGTACCGCATGAATGAGCCTGCGCTCCATCCAAATCACGAGGCATCAAGATGCTGACGGTCAGCACCTATCTTGCGCCGAGCGCCATTGAAGGCATCGGCGTGTTCTCCGGCGAGTACATCGAACGGGGGCGGCTCCTTTGGAGCCTCAATCCGAAATTTGACATCTTCATCCATGCAAGCGAGATCGAGGCGTATCCGCCGTTCCTGCGAGAGTTCGTCGCCCGCTACACCTACCCGCATCTGGAGCGGGACGGCGTGGTGGTTCTCGACAGCGACAACGGGCGCTTCATGAATCACTGTCTTGCGCCCAACACCGACTTCCACATCTTCGACAAGGGTTTTGCCCTGTTCGATATTGCCCAGGGCGAGGAGATCACCTGCAACTACCACGAATTCGATCCGACCTTCGCCGGGTTCTTCACCCCGGTACAGGCGGTCGTGGCCGAGAGCAGGCTCCACGCCAACGGCCTCTAGACGGGACTGCGTCGCCCGCGTAAGAAAGCGCGTGATGAGAGTTCGCGTCAGAGTTACGCTGGTTTTGGCTGCTTATCTGCTCGCGGCGCAAGCCTCGTCGGCGCGCGCCGAGGAGAATCTTATCTGGACCGGCAAGGCGAGCGAGGGCCAAGTCTCCCTGAGCTACGCGCCGCTCGATCCGGCCAAGCCCCCGCTCTTTCTGCTCTCCTGCTTCGATGCCATGGGCATCGCCGTGCTCGACTTGCGCCAGGAGATCGCGAACGCGAAGCTCGGCGATCCGCTCACCATCGCGCTCTCGGCCAGCGATGCGAAAGCCGAGGTCAAGGGCGAAGCCGCGCGCGACGAAGCAGGCACGATTTTTGCCGAAGCAAGCGACATCGCGGTGAAGCCCGTGCTCGAAGTATTGCGCCAGACGGGACCGGTGACGGCGACGGCGGGAACGGCGAGCGTCTCGCTGTCGGACACAGGGCGCGCTCAGGCCGTTGAGCGCTTCACCAAGGACTGCCCGCTGGAGTAGGTTCAAGCTTTGGCGCGGCGCATCGCCTCGGCGGCTTCGCGATCCTTGCCGAGCGCTGCGAACAGCGCGGCGACGATGGCGGCGGCATCGAGCCCGGCCTCGGCATACATCGCTTGCGGCTTGTTCTGCTCGATGAAGCGGTCGGGCAGGCAAAGCGTCCGCACCTTCAGCCCGCGGTCGAGCAGGCCGTCGCGCGAAAGCGCCTGGAGCACGCTCGCGCCGAAACCGCCGCTCGAGCCTTCCTCGACGGTGACGAGGACCTCGTGGTTCTGGGCGAGACGGCGCAGCAAATCGAGGTCGAGAGGCTTGGCGAATCTGGCATCGGCCACAGTGGTTGGCCAGCCGAAGCCCGCGAGCTGATCGGCCGCGGCCAGGCATTCCGCCAATCGCGCGCCGAACGAAAGAAGCGCGACCGCCGAGCCCTCGCGCAAGACGCGGCCCTTGCCGATCGCAAGCGGCGTGCCGCGCTGAGGCAGCGGAACCCCGGTCCCCTCCCCGCGCGGATAGCGGAACGCCGACGGCGTGTCGTCGATCGCGGCCGCGGTCGCGACCATGTGCATCAGCTCGGCCTCGTCGGAAGCCGCCATGACCACCATGCCCGGCAGGCACGACAGATAGGCCACGTCGAACGACCCGGCATGGGTGGGACCGTCGGCGCCGACGAGCCCGGCCCGATCGACGGCGAAGCGGACCGGCAGCTTCTGGACGGCGACGTCATGCACGACCTGGTCGTAGGCGCGCTGGAGGAAGGTCGAGTAGATGGCGGCAAAGGGCTTGAACCCTTCGGCGGCCAGTCCGGCGGCGAAAGTCACGGCGTGCTGCTCGGCGATGCCGACATCGAATGAGCGCTCGGGGAAAACTTCGGCGAAGCGGTCGAGCCCGGTGCCCGACGGCATGGCCGCGGTGATGGCGACGACCTTGGGGTCGAGCTCGGCCTGCCGCATGAGCTCGAGCGCGAAGACCTTGGTGTAA
>DATEMT010000040.1:0-2749 GCA_035275445.1 Methyloceanibacter sp.
GATATAGGGATCGAGTGCGAGCCGGTCGAAGGCGAGCGTGCCATCGATGCGCGGACGTGTCCCGGGGGTAATGGCGAGCGCGCCCACCGCCGCATTTCCGTCGAGCGCGAAGGCGCCGTCGTCGAAGGTGAGCGTCGTTCCGTTCCACCGTGCCGCGCCTGAGGCCGAAAGGGCTTTCAAGCTCCGCCCCTCGGCCAAGTCGATTCCGGCCCAGCGGAGAAAGGCGCGCGTATCGGCCATGCCGGCCGTCACGTCGCCGTCGAACTGGAATTCGCTCGCGCACGCGGCCGTGCCCGCGACCGTCGCATCGAGCGTCGGCGCGGTGACGGACAACGTCAGGGGAAGGCTTAGGCCCTCCGCCGTTTCGGATGCCGCGCCGGTGTCGAAGGTGAAGCTGACAGGTTCGTTGCGGAGCACGAACGAGCCGAAACCGCCGAGCGTTCCCGACCTCAGTTCAAATCGCGCATCGAGCTTGTCGATGGTCTCGTTGCCGGCGGCTGTCGGCATCGTGACGACGCCGTTCTTCAGGCGAAGCACCCGGAACGGCGCGCCGTTGAGGAGATTGGCGACGCGCGCCTGCGGGGTCTGCGCCGGTCCCATGACGAGCGACGGCGCCTCTTTCAGCGCAATTTCCGGCCCGGTGAGGCGAACGGCGTCGACCCGGATGTGCCCCAGGACGAGCGCCAGGAGATCGAGCGAAATCCTGGCCTCTTTCGCCGCGATCGATTTCACCAGAGGAAGGTTGGGCGCATTCGTGAGTTCGACGCCGGTGCGGATGGCGACGTCGGGGAAATATTGCACGCGTAAGGGTCCGGTCAGTTTGACCTCGCCTCCCGTCCACGTGGCAAGAGCGTCGGATGCGCGTTTGGCGAGAACCTGAGATTTGCCCGCGAGCCGGGGAAGAAGGACAAGGGAGCACAGCAACAGCGCAAGCACGCCGAGAAGAATCCATTTCTGATCGATCTGGCGTGGCTTCATGCCGTCCCTGCCAACCCGTCTCCCCGCGCCGGACCCGAGGGCAGGGCGCTGCCGCATTCTTGTTGAAATCGGCCCCGCCTTTCTAGCCCGAACGGGCCGGGATAGCGAGAGCGGGCCGACTTTTTGTTGGCGCTCTCGCCCTCCCCACAAAAGTGTCGATCAGGGCCCTTCGCGCGAGCTTGAAAGCGAGGCCCCGGGCCGGCTCCCCGCCACGATCCCGTGGAGGAAAAGCACGGGAACGAGGCTGACCAGCACGATCGCGAGCGCGGACACTCCGGCTTCCTCGTAGCGATAGAGCGACACGAGCGTAAAGACTTCGGTGGCAAGCGTGTCGAAATTGAAGGGCCGGAGCAGAAGCGTTGCCGGCAGCTCCTTCATCGAATCGACGAAGACGAGGAGCGCTGCGGCGCCGAGCGCGGGCCTGAGCAGCGGCACGTGCACCTTGAGCAGCATCCCGCTCAAGCTCGCGCCGAGCGAACGCGCCGCGGCGTCGATATTGTGGGACACCCGCGCCAAACCCGCCTCGACCGCGCCGAGCGAGGCGGCGAGGAAGCGAATCGTATAGGCGAGCACGATGGCGAACGCGGTTCCCGATAGCAGCAAGCCGGTCGAGACGCCGAACACCGACCGCATCGCCCCGTCGATGAAATTGTCGAGGTCCGCGAGCGGGATCAGGAGCCCGATCGCGAGCACGGTGCCGGGCACGGCGTAGCTGATCGCGGGGATGGTGCTCGCGCCGCGGACCAGTTGCGAGCGCGTCTGCCGCCTTGCATAGGCCAAGACCACGGCGAAGCCGACCGCAACGCACGAGGCCGCGCTCGCAAGCAGCAGGCTGTTCGACGCCGCGCGCCAGAATGCCGGCGCAAGGCCCGCCGCCAAATGGGCGACGGCGTCATCGACAAGAACGCCGGCCGGAAGCACGAAGCCGAACGCGACCGGCAGCGCGCAGGCGAGGCAGGCAAGCGCGCCGCGCCATCCCTCGAGCCGGTCCTCCGGCAGGCGGCGGTATTTGCCGGTCGTATGGTGAAAGCGGCGCCGGCCGCGAAGCGCGATTTCGAGGCCGAGCAGCGCCAGCACGAAAATCAGCATGACGCAGGCGAGTTGCGCCGCGCCGGCAAGGTTGTTGCGGTCGAGCCAAGTGTCGTAGATCGCGACCGTCAGGGTGCGAACCCCGAAGAATCCGACCGCGCCGATATCGTTCAACGTCTCCATCAGCGCGAGCGCGACGCCCGCGGCAAGCGCCGGGCGCGCCAGCGGCAACGCAATCTCCCAAAAGGTCTGCGCCGCGTTGCGGCCGAGGCTGCGGCTCACTTCGAGGATGCAGACCGACTGCGCGACGAAACTCGCCCGCGCCGTGATGTAGACATAAGGATAGAGCACCGCGCTCATGACGAAGATCGCGCCGCCGAGGCTGCGGATATCGGGGAACCAGTAGCTCCGCGCGTCGCGCCAGCCGAATGCCGCGCGCAATGCCGTCTGCACTGCGCCGGAATAGTCGAGAAGCTCGAGATAGGTATAGGCGATGATGTAGGTCGGGATCGCGAGCGGGAGCAGCAGCAGCCACTGCAACAGGTTGCGACCGGGAAAACGGTACATGGTCACGAGCCACGCCGTCCCGGTGCCGATGAGGAGCGTCAAGGCGCCGACGCCTCCAAGCAGAAGCGCGGTGCGGCGAAGCGCCCCCGGCAGAACGTTTTCGATCAGATGCGGCCAAGTATCGCCACTCGCCTGAAGCGCGATCGCGGCGATTGCGAGCAGGGGCAGAATGGCG